>NZ_VPDB01000023.1:0-48680 GCF_013417925.1 Acinetobacter sp. YH12218 | reverse complement strand
GAAAATGTATATCGTTGGCAGAAGAAATTATTTAGACCAATTATCAAAAGCTTCATTGATGACTTTATTCTCGATAAAAATCATCTGCTACCACAGAGAATCTTTAAATAATAGTGCGTAAGTCCTAATTATGAATCTAAAGGTGTTGACTGGTGAGTAAAAGGGTCAATGCATAATATCTATGTATGAATAAGCAATATATATACCAACACGGGTATATCGGCTTTATGACACGAAACCGCCTAGCTTACAGTCATAATCGGGCTTAATCATGGATTTTGTGTACGGTGTATTTTGCAGAAAGTATTTGTATTTTAACTATTATTATATTTTGTAGCCAAAGGGCTGGCTTTGTTTCTCATTGTGAAAATAAAAATTTATTTAAAAGTTCAATGACTTAGGGTTATTGCGCTGTAGTAGGACAAATAAAAGTCAGTTTGGGTAAAACTCGACAATTATTGGTCGCAGGTAAAATCGTCATTCGGGTAAAACTCCGATTTTAGACAAGTCAAAAAAGGTTATTTTTTAACTTTATCAATTACAGCAGCAATAATCAGCACAATCACAGAAGGGATCAGCCATGCTAAATTTTGTTGAGCAAGTGGTAGATTGGCAATAAAGCTTGGAAGTGCATCTTCGAAACCAGCCACTTTTAAACCATCAAAAATACCGAAAATAAACGCACATGCGGTAACAGAAGCAATAACTCGTGATGGTGAAATAAACCATTTAGAGCAGAAGCTCAGTAGGATAACTGCAATCGCAGGTGGATAAATCGCACTTAAAACAGGCACTGAAACTGCAATGAGTTTGGTTAAACCTAAGTTTGAAATCAGCAGTGAGAAACCAACTAAAATGAACACAAAAACTTTGTATGGAATTTTAGTCAATTCTGAGAAATATTCAGCACATGCGCAGGTCAAGCCAATCGCGGTCACCATACATGCAACAAAGATCATTGCAGATAGGAAATAAGCGCCCATATCACCAAAAGCATGTTGTACATATGCATGCAGGATCACTGCACCATTTGTTGCATTTGGAGCAATATCATGGCTGCCCATACCGAGTTTGAACAAGCTGATATAAACCAGTGTAAGTCCAATACCAGAAATAATACTGGCAATGACAGCATACTTAGTGACGAGCTTACTATCCGTTACACCGCGTGAAGTAATGGCTTTTACGATCACGATACCAAAAACTAAAGCGCCTAAAGTATCCATGGTTAAATAACCATTGACCACACCTTCTGAAACTGGTGCAGCCACGTAATTACCAATAGCAGGTGGAATCACACCGGCAGGGATAAAGAACGCAGAGATACCCAGTACAATGAGACCTAAGATCTTGAGTGGTGAAAGGAAATAACCCACAGTATCCAAAATTTTGTTTGGATAAAGTGAAACAATGGTCACTAATGCAAAATAAATCACGCTATAAATTAGCAGACTGTTTGTGCCGTTACCAAAATAAGAAGAGAAACCAATTTCATAAGAAACGGTAGCTGTACGAGGTGTTGCAAATAAAGGTCCAACAGCTAAGTAACACGCGACAGTAAGGATAATGCTGGCTGCTTTACCCAAAGGTGAACTTAAAACTTGAATAGAACCTTCAACACGCGACAAAGCAATAATCGTGATGACAGGTAGACCAACTGCGGTGATTAAGAAACCAAATGCAGCTAACCAAACATGTTCACCCGCTTGCTGTGCGACAATTGGTGGGAAAATAATGTTGCCTGCACCAATAAACAGTGCGAAGGTCATAAAACCTAAGGCAACAATATCCCGTGTACGAAGACTTGTCATAAAGGGGAGATGAACTGTGAAAAAAGGCAATTTTAGTGCAATTAAGCTCGTTTTTGGAGCAAAATTTATAAATCGTATAGATAGTTTTTATAATACGAATCATGAATATATTGACAGATAAAATAATGTTTTATTTATATTTATGATAAATAAAAGAAATTTATTGTATATAAATTTTTTATAGAAATATGTTTAGCGATTAAGATTTATCAGATATAAATCAATTGTTCTAATTTTCAGCACTAAATAGGATGCTATAAGCCGAATAAATGCAGAAATATTGGCTGAATAAAACAAAAAAAATCTAAAAGGTCTATAATTCGGTGTATTCAAATTTGAGGATATTCAGATGAAAGCTTCCAAAATCACGATTAAAACCGAGCAAGATATTGAAAAATTACGCATTTCAGGTCGTTTAGCTGCTCAGGTTTTAGAGATGATCGGGGAGTATGTCAAGCCGGGCGTGACCACTGAATATCTGGACGATATCTGTAATGATTTTATCGTCAACACACTTAAAGTGATTCCTGCCAATGTTGGCTACTATGGATATACTAAAACCACCTGTATTTCACCGAATGAAGTGGTTTGTCATGGTATTCCTTCGAAAGAAACCGTATTGAAAGATGGCGACATTATCAATATTGATGTCGCCATCATTAAAGATGGTTATTTTGGTGATACCAGTCGTATGTACTATGTGGGTGAGGTTTCGCCTGCGGCTAAAAAGTTAGTCGAAACTACCTACGAAGCGATGGTTGCTGGGATTCATGCAGTTAAACCGGGAGCAACATTGGGTGATGTAGGCTATGCCATTCAACAAGTTGCACATCGTGAAGGCTACAGCATTGTACGTGAATACTGTGGTCACGGGATTGGTAAAGTTTATCATGAGCAACCGAGCGTTTTACACTATGGTCAACCGGGTCAAGGTGTAATTCTAAAAAAAGGCATGGTTTTTACCATTGAGCCGATGATTAACAGCGGTAAAGCGCGAACTAAAGAGTTAAAAGACGGCTGGACAGTAATTACCGCAGACCGTTCTTTATCGGCACAGTGGGAACATATGGTTGTTGTAACCGATACTGGTTTTGAGTTGTTATCTCCATGGCCAGAGGGTACAGGCGAATATCCCGCGATCTAAGCTCTGTAGTGTTGTTAATGCCATATCTGCTGTGTTCAAATGATTGAAGTTAAATAGAATTATACAGTTGTATATTTTTTGACTTTAGTCTAATAAGTTGTAGTGTGTATGAGCGTTATAGGTTTTAAGACTAAGAGGTTTTCTCTATAGCTTAATTTATAAGGTTTTGCTTATAACTCTGAAAATCAGTTAGAGCTATTAACGATTTAATAAAGATGTATTTTATTTATATAATATGATTACAGATTCTGCTGTAGTTTCTGATTTTACTTAGTTTTTAAGTTTTCGCTTACCCATCACATGGGTAAGCTTTTTTTTTGCTTAAAATTTAGCGTGTTCATGTTGGCTGAGTTTTTCAACTAAGTAATCAATGAATACACGTACAGCAGGTAGTAAGCCACGACGAGATGGATAAACTGCATGGAAAATACCATGTGCAGCTTTCCATTCAGGTAGTACACGAACCAAAGCACCTGATTTCACGTGATCGGACACAATACTGTCGGGTAATAACGCCACGCCACAATCTTGGCAGGCCAGTGCAGCTAACATAGACAGGTCAGAGCCCATCACGGTTGGGTTAACTTTGATTTTTTTCTGATGATGCTGTGCATCGGTCACAATAATATGTTGATCGAGATGCTCATCCGCCATACTTAATATTTGATGCTGTGATAAATCTTCGGGCTGTTTGAGTTCACCAAATTTATTTAGATACGCCTGGCTGGCAAATAAGTGCTGCTCAATTGTTTCAAATTTACGAATGACTAAATTGGGGTCATCGTCTAAATTTGAACGGACACGCAGCGCAAGGTCGAAGCCTTCATTAATGATATCTACGCGGCGATTGGTCACCATCATTTGCACTTTAATTTCTGGATATTGCTTTAAAAATTCAGGCAAAATTTTGGTCATTTCATTTTGTGCGATGGAAACCGGTAAGCTGACTTTAATTAAGCCGCGCGGCTGCGTACTGAGATGATCAACCAAATCGTGTGCGGCTTGAGCTGCATTCATCATGACTTGTGCATGTCGATAGATATTCATACCAATATCAGTAACAGCAAAATGTCGTGAGCTACGCTGAATTAGGCGGACACCTAAATGTTCTTCTAAGTTATAGACCCGACGACTCAGTTTTGATTTTGGAATATCTGTTGCACGTTCTGCTGCACTAAAACCACCATGCTCGACCACTTGGGCAAAACAATAAAAATCATCTAGATCACTCAGCACTGTTCTTATTCCATATTTGCAACGATTTAGCTAATTAACTTGAATTGTTTCATGAAGTCAATCACGTTTTGTAGTTTTTCATGTGAGAAAGTTGAGCAAAATTGCCAAGACTAAAGTCGGGTTAACCTTGTAATCGTTTCACATTAGCATGACCAAACAATAAATGTGGTGTATATATCTTTTAAATAACCGAATTTGAAGGATGTGATTTGAGTGTCGTCCTGATATATTCAAATACAAGACCATTATGAAAGAAATTCGACATTAAAGGACAATGTCATGGAATTAAGACATTTACGTTACTTTGTCGCCGTTGTAGAAGAACAGAGTTTTACGAAGGCTGCTGAAAAGCTATTTATTGCTCAACCTCCTTTAAGTCGTCAAATTCAAAATTTAGAAGAAGAGTTGGGTGCACAGCTTTTTGAGCGTGGCAGCCGTCCTTTAAGAACCACCACCATCGGCCGTTTCTTTTATCAGCAAGCCGTGAAATTACTCTCCAATGCAGAAGAGATTAAGCTCATTACGCAGCGGGCCAGTGCCACTGAACGTACTATTAATATTGGCTATGGCGGTTCGTTACTCTGTGGTTTATTACCTCGAATTGTTTATTTGTTCCGCCAGCAATACCCACACTTAAATGTAAATTTAATCGAACTGAGTGCAGTTGATCAGATTCAGGCATTAAAAGAAGGTCGGGTTGATGCATGTTTTAGCCGAGTTCGTGTGTCGGATCAGGCGGTTAAACGTGTGCTATTGCGTGAAGAGCCGCTAATTGTTGCGGTGCATTCGAGCCATCCTTTATCTTCACAGCAGCAGATTGCATTAAATAATCTCAAAGATGAGCAGATTTTTATCTATCCAGCAACGGATGGTCAAAGTTATGCAACGCTGATCAAGTCGTTGTTTTTAGAATACGGTATGGAGCCGAAACGCTTTAACACCCAAGCAGATTTGCAGCAATCACTAGGCATGGTTGCAGCAGGCGAAGGTATTTGTATTGTTCCTGAATCTGTACAAATTATGCAGTTTAGGCATGTGAATTATGTGAAATTATCGGATAGTGCGGCCATTAGCCAAATTTACTTGATCGTGCGGAATGATGATGAAGGGGAGTTGGCGCGTCCTTTATTTGACTGCGTTTACCAAGTATATGATTTAGAAGCAATTGAATACGATCGTCGGGTTTTCTAGTGCTTATTTTAAAAAGTAATAATAACGTTAAATTTGAAATTCAATTTTGAAGCAAACGTTTAAGTAACACCTTTCTGCATAAAACATAGGCTCATTCTTGAAAGTATTGAGCCTATTTTTTTATTCAGTCTTATTAGAGCGCTTGTTTTAAGAACTTGGTGATTTCACGGCTGAATTTGACCGGTTCACTGAGCAATGGCGTGTGTCCCGATTTTTTAAAAATAATCTGCTCTGCATTGGTTAGGCTGTCAGCAATAATTTTTTGACCTTGAGCAGGATAGAGGATCGATTTTACCCCTGTGAAAAAAGTTGTTGGCGCGGTGAGTGCTGCAATGGCTTCACGATAATCTTCAGTATGGTTTAAATAATTTTGAATATACCAATATAAATACGCCACACTTTGTGAGGGTAACATCAGCTTCTGTAAAGTTGGTTGTTGATATGCAATACGGAAAGCGGATAATGCATAAGGATTGCTATTTTGTAAGTCTATGAACCTTAACCAAGCGTCGACTAGACCTTGACGGTCATGTTTATTCATCTGCTGTGCAAATGGCACGGAGAGGTTGGTTGCAAGTACCTTCGAGATGTCTTCTAAAATACTTAAAAACTCATTGTGGCGTTTGCCATATAAACCATATTGCCAATCTGCATCTACTCGTATTTTAGGCGTTTGATCGATGTGTAAATAGCGTTTAATTTTTTCGGCAAACTGACCGTATTTTAAACCGTGCATGGTGGTCGTTGCCCCCATGGAGTAGGCAATCACCGTGATTTTATCGTAACCAAGTTGGGAAACTAAGCTGTCAATATCTCGCCAATGGCTTGAAATGGTGTCCATATTGGGAATTTGACAAAGTTTAGAGCCGCCAAATCCACGCCAGTCTGGAATGATAAATTTAAAATGCTTTCGGTGTTGATATAGAAAAGGGTGCCATTGCCAACTTTGCATGCCCAGTCCAGATAAAACCAGGATGGGTTCTCCTTGACCATATTCACGAACATACAGTTGTTGCTGATCGGGCATTGTATAGTGTGGCATGCGGCTTCCTATTTATTTTTTTGTTTTAGCGATTAAATTTATGCAATTGTGGAATGATGGTTTCGAGCCATTTGATCCAACCGATTTCCAAATCTATCCCAAGCTGTAAAATCATTTTATGAATGTACAAAGTACGGTCTTCATCATGCGCATGTGCAAAGTCTTTTGCAAAAATAGACTGGTACACTTTTAGTTTTTCTTTGTGAATGTCTAGATGGCGCTCTAATTCGGGTAATACGCCGTTTGTGCCCAGTTGAGCTTCAGCACGTAAACGAACCATTAACTCTTCACGTAACTGAGCCGGAGGGCTTTGCTCAACCATCCAATTGGCTAATTCAACACGTCCAAGCTGTTCAACTTGGTAGGTTTTTTTACGGGTTGTGCTGTGCTCATCTTCAATGGTGCTGATCCAGCCTTTTTGCTGCATACCACTGAGTTCACGGTAGATTTGCTGATGTGTCGCATTCCAAAAAAAGCCCATAGAGCGGTCAAAACGGCGTGCAAGGTCAATTCCTGTACTCGGTTTTTCAAGTAAGCTCGTGAGTAAAACATGGGCTAAAGACATATATGGCTCAGTCAAAATAGTTTTGTACTTTTTATTATGCAACATGTTGCATAAAAATCAAATCTCGCATATAAATTAGTGCAACAAGTTGCAAAAATCTTGTATGCGTAGATGGAAATAGAAAGCTCGTATACAAGCGAAGATAAAAATAGCCAGCTTTTCAGCACGCTAAGGAGAAAAAATGTCAAATTATCCAAATTTATTGGCACCACTAGATTTAGGTTTTACAACGCTAAAGAACCGTGTATTGATGGGTTCTATGCATATCGGCCTTGAAGAAGCACCGGGTGGCTATGAACGCATGGCAGCTTTTTACGCTGAGCGTGCGAAAGGTGGTGTAGGTCTGATTGTAACTGGTGGTATTTCTCCCAATGATGATGGTGTGACATTTGCTGGTGGTTCAAAATTAGACTCTTTAGAAGAAGCAGAAAAACATAAAGTGATTACGCAGGCGGTACATGATGCTGGCGGTAAAATTGCGATGCAGATTTTGCATACAGGTCGCTACTCGTATCAAGCCAATAATGTTGCACCTTCATCTATTCAAGCACCAATTAACCCAGTAAAACCGCAAGCTTTAAGCACAGCAGACGTCGAACGCACGATCAATGATTTTGCCAAATGTGCTCAGTTAGCACAGACAGCGGGTTATGATGGTGTAGAGGTCATGGGGTCAGAAGGTTATTTAATTAATGAGTTTATTGCTGCACGTACCAACCACCGTGATGATGAATGGGGTGGCAGTTATGAAAACCGGATTCGTTTTCCAATCGAGATCGTGCGTCGTACGCGTGAATTAGTCGGTGAAAATTTTATTATTATTTACCGTCTTTCTATGCTGGATCTGGTTGAAGGTGGTTCGACTTTCGAAGAAGTTGTGCAACTTGCAAAAGCCATTGAAAAAGCCGGTGCAACTATTATCAATACCGGTATTGGTTGGCATGAAGCGCGTATTCCGACCATTGCAACCAAAGTGCCACGTGCTGCATTTACATGGGTGACCAAGAAATTAAAAGGTCTTGTGAATGTTCCTTTAATCACCTCAAACCGTATTAACACTCCTGAAATGGCTGAGCACGTACTTGCTTCGGGTGATGCAGATATGGTGTCCATGGCACGTCCAATGCTGGCTGACCCACGTTTTGTAGAAAAAGCAGAACAAGGTCGTAGTGATGAAATTAATACCTGTATTGGTTGTAACCAAGCCTGTCTAGATCATATTTTCTCGATGAAAATTGCAACATGTTTGGTTAACCCTCAAGCTTGCTATGAAACTGAACTGATTTTTAAAGAATCTGCACAGGTGAAAAATATTGCTGTGATTGGTGCGGGACCTGCAGGTTTAAGCTTTGCAACTTATGCTGCAGAGCGTGGTCATAACATAACTATTTTTGAAGCATCGAGCCAAATTGGTGGACAGTTTAATATTGCGAAAACGATTCCTGGTAAAGAAGAGTTTTATGAAACGCTGCGTTATTTCAAACGTAAAATAGAACTATTGCCTCAGATTAAATTGGTACTGAACCATACGGCAACGTATGAAGAATTAGCTCAGTCTGATTTTGATGACATCGTGGTGGCGACGGGTGTAACGCCGCGTCAGTTAGATATAGATGGTATTGATCATCCAAAAGTATTGAGTTATTTACAGGTTTTACGTGAACGTCAACCTGTGGGCAAACGTGTAGCGATCATTGGTGCAGGCGGTATTGGTTTCGATACGGCTGAATATTTAACGCATGAAGGTGAAAGCGGTAGCCTCAATCCTGAGAAATTTTATGATGAATGGGGTATTGATACCACTTATGCGCAAGTCGGTGGCTTGAAACATCCAGACGTCGAAGAATCGCCGCGTGAAGTGTATTTATTGCAACGTAAGGCTAAATCGGTTGGTGCTGGCTTAGGTAAAACCACGGGTTGGATTCACCGTACAGGTTTGAAACACCGCGATGTGAAAATGATTGCGGGTGCAAGCTACGACAAAATTGATGATCAAGGTTTGCATATTACCGTTGATGGTCAATCACGTATTTTAGATGTTGATCATGTGGTGATTTGTGCAGGTCAGGAATCCTATACCGCGATGTATGAACAGCTACAAGCAGATGGCAAAAATGTGCATTTGATTGGAGGTGCGAAAGAAGCCGGTGAGTTGGATGCTAAACGTGCCATTCGTCAAGGTGCAGATTTGGCTGCGGTGATTTAATCAGCCTCATACTAAACCACGACAACTTCATTCAATTTAATATGCAGTTGTCGTGCTTCCTCTCCATTTGGGAGAGGAGTTTGAGGAAAGGGAAATGATTCATCAAAAAAAAGGACATAAACATGACTATTGAAACAACAAAAAAATCTGTTGCACGTTGGCACGAAATGCTCGACACACGGGATATGAATATTTTAAATGAACTCTTGGCAGAGGATGTGGTGTTTCGTTCACCTGTCGCGTTTAACCCATATCCAGGTAAGCCTGTAGTAACTTTTATTTTGACCAATGTGATTCAAATTTTTGAAAATTTTACCTATCACCGTGAGTTTTACTCAGAAGATGGTTTAAATGTGGTGCTTGAGTTTTCTGCCAATGTTGGCGAGAAAAAATTAAAAGGGATCGACATGATTCAGTTTAATGAACAAGGACAGATGATTGATTTTGAAGTCATGCTCCGTCCGAAAAGTGGCTTGGAAGTATTGGCGGCGAAAATGGGTGAGCGCATTATGCAATATCAGCCTTGAATCTGCTGATTTTTAAATGCTCATCACAGAATGATAAAAAGCATGATGGATATTGTCATGCTTTTTGCTTATGAGGTTTAAGTAAACAAATATTGCTAGTGAGATATGGTTTTGTAGATACGTTTGTTTAATGGGCCTTGTTGGTCAAAGTGAAAAGATTGAAATGATTTGCTGTAGTGCGAAGCGAGGTGAAGGTAAGGTCAATGAATAATGTGATGCATAAAGGGCGTCTGGCTCTTTTAAATTTTGTAGATCATGCCATCGGTGCGGAAATACCACAGCTTTATTATCATCCTGAAGGGCAAATGAAACATGTGGTGCGGAAGTTAAAGCAACTACATGAAAAATATCGTCCTACGCCTTGGCTGTCGAATACTCATGCACATTTACTGTATTTTGATGTCATTAAAAAGCGCCAAGTGAAGCTTAAATACGACGCTATAGAGCAACTGACCATGGCTGATGGAGGGATCACAGCCATTGCATGGTTGGGTTTAGATTTACCTGCGGATGTGCCAACTGTGGTGCTCATGCATACGATTACGGGAACGCCTGAAAGTATGCGAGAAGTGGTTCGGGATCTTCATCTATATACAGGTTGGCGCATTGCACTCTGTTTAAGACGTGGCCATGCCAATTTACCTATGCCAGTTGCCAAAATAAATTTATTTGGTTCAACAGATGACTTACGTGAACAGATTGCCTGTATTCAGCAGAAATTTCCCGAATCGTGTTTGTATGGCGTCGGTTCATCTGCAGGAACGGGGCTATTGGTCCGCTATTTAGGCGAACAAGGTGAGGAAACACCACTTAAAGCGGCTTTTGCTTTATGTCCGGGCTATGACACCGAACTTGGTTTTAAAAATGTCCATCCTTTTTACAGTAAAATGATGACCAAGAAGCTCTTTCAGAAATTTGTAGAACCCTATTCTGCAACATGGTCAACAACACCATCTTTAATAGAAGTACTAAAAAGTAAAAATTTGGCGCAGTTTGAGCGTGCTTATTTCCAAATGGCTGGTTTTACTGATTATGAAAGTTATGCAAAATCTACCAATCCAATTTATGTATTTGAAAATCTTAAAATTCCTTTGATGATTTTAAATGCCGAAGACGATCCTATTTGCCACATTCAAAACTTTGAGCCCTATAAAGAATTAATCCGCTCTTTGCCGAATGTTGTGGTGGTAACCACCAAAAAAGGCAGTCACTGTGGTTATTATGAAGGTCTAGTGGAAACCCATTCATGGGCAACCAAATTAATGGCAGATTTTTTAAAGTTATATGCGAACTAAAAAATAGCCTACTTTGGGTAGGCTATTTTAAGTGTGTGTTACTCGGCTTGTGGGCAACATGCAGTTGTTTGAGGTTTAAGCTTCATCTGTATCAATACTAAAATCAACGCTATAGCGCTCAGTGTAGCGCCTGCATAAGACACTGCAGCATAGCTGAGGTTAAGATTTAGCACTGCGGCACCTGCAACAGCGCCCAAAGCATTTCCAAGATTAAATGCACCAATATTCACTGAAGAAGCGAGGCCTGGTGCATCGTGAGCGACTGTCATAACACGCATTTGTAAAGGTGGTACAACGGCAAAGGCTGCTGCTCCCCAGATGATTAATGCAATCGCCGCGCCAATGGTGGATGTTGCTAAAATTGGAAATAACAGCATCATCAGCATGAGTAAGACTAAAAAGCCAATCAAGGTTTTATCTAAGGATTGATCTGCAAACTTACCACCGAAATGGTTACCAATTGAAAATCCGATCCCGATTAAAACCAACATGAAAGTGATAAGTTCAGGGCTTGCATGGGTAAAGACTTTTAAGCTCGGTGCGATATAGGTATAGAGCGCGAACATAGCTCCAGCACTCATTACCGTGGTGAGCAGTGCTAAAACAACAGGCATGCGTGTTAATACTTTTAACTCTGCTCGTACATCAGGTTTTTCGGTCTGTTGCCGATGGGGCAGTGCTTTCCATAATGCCAACATGGTGATGATGCCAAGTAAGGTGATGGCCGCAAAAGACATACGCCAACCGATATTTTGCCCCACCCATGTTGCGAGTGGCACGCCGCCAATATTGGCAATGGTCAAGCCCATAAACATCATAGCAACGGCACTGGCTTGTTTATCTTTTGGAACAACACTTGCTGCGACGACAGAGCCTAAGCCAAAAAAGGCGCCGTGGTTCAAACTCGTCACTAAACGCGCAGCCATTAAACCTAAATAATCTGGCGCAACTGTGGCAAGCAGATTGCCAAGGGTGAAAATTGTCATTAATAACATGAGTGATGTACGTTTTGGAAAACGTGCTAACCATAAGGTCATCAATGGGGCACCAATCATGACGCCAACGGCATAGGCACTAATCAGTAAGCCCGCTTGAGGAATAGATACCGATAAATCTGCTGCGATTTCAGGCAAAAAACCCATCGGTGAAAATTCTGTTGTGCCAATTGCAAAAGCACCTACGGCTAATGCAATTAATGGAAAATTGAATTTCATATTAAATATCCCAAACTGGAGCAAGTTCAGGTGGGTTCACTTCACGCGCATTTCTGTCGAGTGTGGCAATGGCCTGCATCTGTTCAGGTGTTAAATGAATCTCTTGAGCTTTTAAATTACTGATTAAATGTTCAGGTTTGGTTGAAGATGGAATCACGGCATAACCTTTTTGCAGTGCCCATGCGAGTGCAATTTGAGCTGAAGTAGCTTGGTGTTCGGTCGCGATGTTTAACAGCGTTGGGTCTTGCAAAACTTTGCCATAGGCCAAAGTCATATAGGATGTGACATCTATATTGTTCGCTTGTAGATAATTGGCCAAGTTTTGATTTTGTAAATATGGACTCAGTTCAATTTGATTGGTTGCAATATTTTCTAGCCCAATGTGATCAATGGCTTGTTGAGTGAGCTCTATATTAAAATTAGATACACCAATATGCTCAGTCAATCCTTGTTTTTTTGCCTCAAGTAAATGTCCCATTAATTCAGGAATATCGACTCCAAGTGCAGGTGCTGGCCAATGAATAAGTGTAAGGTTAACTGCATCAGTCCTCAATTTAATTAAACTGTCTTTTAGACTGGGTATTAGTTTGTCGGCAGCATAATTTTCAGTCCAAATTTTCGTGGTTAAGAAAATATCAGCTCGATTGACCTGACTTTCATCGATTGCTTGGCCTACTTCTGCTTCATTACCGTAGATTTGTGCGGTGTCTACAGCACGATATCCAACTTCTAAGGCAGTTTTAACAGAATGAATGACAGTGTCACCTGTCAAACGGAAGGTGCCGACACCAAATTGAGGAACAATCATCAGGAATTCTCTTTTTTTGAGTTGATGCTATTGTGCTGCTAATTTTATTGAAGAAAAATGCATGAGTTTGGGATATATTATTGATTAAAAATCACGAATTCGAATATGCAATGAAATCGACCATTGAGGAGCTTCAGGCTTTTACTGTTATTGTAGATAGTGGCTCTATTATCAAAGCAGCAGAAAGATTAGATCAAACAGCATCTGGTGTCAGCCGCGCATTACAGCGTCTGGAATCTAAATTAAATGTAACCTTGTTGGAACGAACTACCCGCAAAATTAAGCTCACGCAAGAGGGGCAATTGTTTTTAGCAAAAACACGGCGGATATTGAATGATTTGAGCGAAGCGGAAGATTCTCTGCTGAAATTAGATGCAGATACTTCGGGATTAGTGCGAGTCGATTCAGCAATTTCTTTTATTCTGCATATGATCGTTCCCTTGATTCCAGAATTTAATGCACGTTATCCGCATATACAGATTGAATTAGTAAATCATGATCAAGTGATTGACTTATTAGAGCATAAAGCGGATGTTGCAATTCGCTTTGGAAAATTAAACGACTCCAGTTTGCACGCAAAACTTATTTACAAGAGTCGACTGTGTTTGGTGGCGAGTCCTGAATACCTTCAGCAGCATGGACGTCCGCAAAATGCTGAAGAGCTAACTGCACATGCTTTACTTGGATTTAGTCAAATTACCCATATGAATACTTGGCCGATCCAAGTCGCAGGGAAACCTTTGACGATCCGACCAAATATTAAGGCATCAAATGGTGAAACACTACGGGAGCTTGCGATTCATGGGATGGGCATCGCTTGTCTTTCGATTTTTATGTTAGAAAAAGATATTGCAGAAGGGCGATTGGTACAATTTTTAGACGATCAAATTGAACCGCATGAACAGCTTATTCATGCTGTCTATTATCAACAAGAGCATTTACCGAAACGTGTTCGTTTATTTATTGAATATTTAGCTGAAAAATTACAAGAATAGTTGTGAGAAAAAACAGTGCATCGTCGGGTACAGATTTTTATTTACATAGAAACAATAAAAAACCCGACTTTTGCCGGGTTTTTTTGATCATTTGTTTGATAAAACTTCGATCTTAGTTCTCTAAGGCTGGTGTTGCAGCAGCAATGGCAGCAGCTACGGCGTCATCTTCAGACTGTGCAGAACCTGAGTTTTGTTTAGGTTGAGCAGCTTGTGCAGGTTTTTCTGCAGCTTTAGGTGCTTCTGCTTTTGGAGCTGGAGCTTCTGCAGGAGGAGTAGGTTCACGACGAATTTCAGTTGTTGTATTCGGTGTTTCTTCACGAATCACTTCAACTTGCTGTTGAGTCGTTTCTTCAACAACGGGTTGTTCTTCAACTGGTTCTAATTGTGTAGGTACAGATGCTGTTGGTTCAGATGCTGCAACTTCAACCTGTTCCTGTTCTTCTTCTTTTGGTGCTTCTTTTTTTACACATGCTGTAAGAAGTAGACCTGTTGCGATTGCACCGCAGATTAAAAGTTTCTTATTCATAATTACACAAAACAAAAAAGTGTGGATTGGATAAATGCATTATAACAGCAAATAAGAATATAGAAATGATAAGAACTTACTCTAAATTTTTATGATAATTGCTGTTACAATAGCCAATTGTTAATTGTTCTATGAATTGATGCGGAATGACTTTGCTTTCTTGGTACAGAGTAAAGTAAAATCGCACAACATTGTAGGCCAATTTAGGCTCCATTGTACGAGAAACTTAATGACCCATTTTATTTTCGTTACTGGTGGTGTTGTATCATCACTAGGTAAAGGTATTTCAGCTGCATCAGTGGCTGCGCTTTTAGAAGCCCGTGGTTTAAAAGTAACCATGGTAAAAATGGATCCATACATTAATGTCGATCCAGGGACTATGAGTCCATTCCAACACGGTGAAGTTTTTGTCACAGAGGATGGTGCTGAAACTGACTTAGACTTGGGTTATTACGAACGTTTCTTGCGTCGTGCGAAAATGACCAAACTGAACAACTTTACTTCAGGACGAGTGTACCAAGATGTCTTGAATAAAGAACGTCGTGGTGACTACCTCGGTGGTACAGTTCAAGTTATTCCACATATTACTGACAATATTAAAGAACGTGTTCTTCGCGCAGGTGAAGGCTATGACGTTGCGATCGTTGAGATCGGCGGTACAGTAGGTGACATTGAATCTCTCCCATTCATGGAATCTGTACGTCAACTTATGGTCGAACTAGGTCATAAGCGAACAATGTTAATGCACTTAACTTTACTCCCATACATTAAGTCAGCTGCTGAATTAAAAACTAAACCAACTCAACACTCTGTAAAAGAGCTTTTGTCGATTGGTATTCAACCAGACATCCTGATCTGCCGTACAGAGCATGATGTTGATGCTGATACTACACGTAAAATCGCGTTATTTACGAACGTTGAAGCACGTGCAGTTGTGGTGTGTAAAGATGCGCGTTCGATTTACCAAATTCCACGTACATTCTATGAACAAAACGTTGATGATTTAATCTGTGAACGTTTTGGTTATAACGATCTTCCAGAAGCTGATCTTACAGACTGGGATAACGTTGTAGATGCATTACTAAACCCTGAATACACAGTTCGTGTAGCGATGGTTGGTAAATACGTTGAACTTCCAGATGCATACAAATCTGTAAACGAAGCACTTTTACATGCGGGTATTCAAAACCGTGTGAAAGTTCAAATCGACTACGTCAATGCTGAAGAACTTGAAAGCCAAGATGTAACCGACGTATTAAAAGACGCGGATGCAATCTTAGTTCCGGGCGGTTTCGGTGAGCGCGGTACAGAAGGCAAAATGAAAGCGATTCGTTTTGCACGTGAAAACGGTGTGCCGTTCCTCGGCATCTGTTTAGGTATGCAGCTGGCTGTGATCGAATATGCGCGCAACGTTGCGGGTATTAGTGATGCAACTTCAACTGAATTTAACCGTTCTACAAAATCACCATTGATTGGTCTAATCACTGAATGGTTAGATGAGCGCGGCGAAGTTCAACAACGTAATGCAGATTCTGACTTAGGCGGCACAATGCGTCTGGGTGCTCAAAAATCTGAATTGGTTGCGGGAACAAAAACTGCACAAGTTTACGGTTCTGAAGAGATCGTTGAACGTCATCGTCACCGTTATGAAATGAACAACCGTTATATCCCAGTGCTTGAAGAAAAAGGCATGAAGATTTCAGGTTATTCTCCAGTACAGCGTCTCGTTGAAACTGTTGAAATTCCTGAACATCCTTGGTTTATTGCTGTACAATTCCATCCGGAATTTACAAGTTCACCACGTGATGGACACCCATTATTCGCAGGCTTTATTGATGCTGCTAAAAAGCAGTACCAAAAAGCGAAATAATGTGTTTTTGACTAAACCAGGAAGAGTTTAAATGTCACAATTAAAACCACAGGAAATTGTACGTTTAGGCGATATACAAATGGCAAATCATTTGCCATTTGTACTATTCGGCGGCATGAACGTACTTGAGTCAAAAGACCTTGCTTTTGAAATTGCTGAAACCTATGTGGATATCTGCAAACGCTTGGATATTCCGTATGTGTTTAAAGCAAGTTTTGATAAAGCCAATCGTTCAAGCTTGAACTCTTTCCGTGGCCCAGGCCTGGAAAAAGGAATCGAGTGGTTAGCTGACATAAAAAAACACTTTAATGTGCCGATTATTACTGACGTACATGAACCATATCAAGCTGCGCCTGTTGCTGAAGTTGCGGATATTATCCAGCTTCCTGCATTTTTAAGCCGTCAAACTGACCTTGTTGAAGCGATGGCGAAAACTGATGCCATCATCAACATTAAAAAAGCACAGTTCCTCGCACCACACGAAATGCGTCATATTTTGCATAAGTGTTTGGAAGCAGGGAATGACAAACTGATTCTTTGTGAACGTGGTTCAGCATTTGGTTACAATAATTTAGTTGTAGACATGTTGGGCTTTGACATCATGAAAGAAATGAATGTCCCTGTGTTCTTTGATGTTACGCATGCGCTTCAAACGCCGGGTGGTCGTGCGGATTCTGCAGGTGGTCGTCGTGCGCAAATCACGACACTGGCACGAGCAGGTATGGCGACTGGTTTAGCAGGATTGTTCTTAGAAGCTCATCCAGATCCAGAAAATGCCAAATGTGACGGTCCATGTGCGCTACGCATGTCACAGTTGGAACCTTTCTTGGCACAGTTAAAAGAGCTCGATACCTTAGTTAAAGGTTTCGCAAAGTTAGACACACACTAATTCGATACACATTGATGCGTCACTTTTGACGCATCATTTTTATTAATCAACTGAGGAATTGTTCATGAGTCAAATCGTTGACATTCGTGCACGTGAAATTTTGGACTCTCGTGGTAACCCTACCATCGAAGCAGACGTAACCTTAGCCTCTGGCGTTGTAGGCCGTGCATGTGCACCATCTGGTGCTTCAACTGGTTCTCGTGAAGCTTTAGAACTTCGTGACGGCGACAAAGCTCGTTACTTAGGTAAAGGCGTTAAAACTGCGGTTAACAACGTTAACACAGTAATTCGTGATGCATTGTTGGGTAAATCAGTATTCGAACAAAAAGACATTGATAACACAATGATCGCGCTTGACGGTACTGAAAACAAAGAAAAATTAGGTGCGAACGCAACTTTAGCGGTATCGCTAGCTGCTGCACGCGCTGCTGCTGACGAAAAGAAAATTCCACTTTTCCAATACATCGCAGACCTTCGTAATAACAGCATTTTGACTATGCCTGTTCCAATGATGAACATCCTAAATGGTGGTTCACATGCAGACAACAACGTAGACATTCAAGAATTTATGATCGAGCCAGTTGGCTTCACTTCATTCTCTGAAGCTTTACGCGCTGGTGCTGAAATTTTCCACTCATTAAAATCTGTATTGAATCAAAAAGGTTTAAACACAGCAGTGGGTGATGAAGGTGGTTTTGCGCCAAACTTACGTTCTAACGAAGAAGCAATTACAGTAATTCTTGAAGCAATTGAAAAAACTGGCTACAAAGCAGGTTCAGACATTATGCTTGCGCTTGACTGTGCATCTTCAGAATTCTACAAAGATGGTCAATACATCCTTGCAGGTGAAGGTAATAAAGCATTCACAAGCAACCAATTTGCTGACTACCTTGCTGGTTTTGCGAAACAATACCCAATCATCTCAATTGAAGATGGTTTGGACGAGTCTGATTGGGAAGGTTGGTCTTACCTCACTTCAATCCTTGGCGACAAAATCCAATTGGTTGGTGATGACCTATTCGTTACGAATCCTAAGATTCTTCAACGTGGTATCAACGAAAAAGTGGGTAACTCGATCCTGATCAAGTACAACCAAATCGGTACGTTGACTGAAACTCTAGATGCAATCTACCTTGCGAAAGCAAATGGTTACACTACAGTAATTTCACACCGTTCTGGTGAAACTGAAGATTCTACAATTGCGGATCTTGCAGTAGGTACAGCAGCGGGTCAAATCAAAACTGGTTCACTTTGCCGTTCTGACCGTGTAGCGAAATATAACCAATTACTTCGTATTGAAGAATTGACTAATGCTGCATATCGCGGTAAAGCTGAGTTCAAAGGTTTGAACTAAGCAGATCATGCTATCTATGTTAAATGTATTTGACTCCAAAGCGAGTAAAGCATTGTTGGGCCTTGCGATCTTTTTGATCGCAGGGTTTCAATATTTATACTGGTTCGGTGAAGGTGGTTATCATCAACATCAACAACTGAGTCAGAAAATACAACAACAAGTCGAACTCAATGACGAATTAAAAGAACGAAATCGTGTGCTTGCCGCTGAGGTATACGATTTAAAAAATGGCGTTGAAGCTATTGAAGAGCATGCTCGTCTAGATTTAGGTTTAATTAAACCGCATGAAACTTTCGTACAGATGAGTACGATCAGTACTCAGTACAAACCAATTTATATTGATCCAAACGCAAAAGTAGACCTACGTACCAATGAGTCAGAACCCGCCGAACTTCCACCCGAACCTTAAATTGTGGGCCATTATTCCTGCTGCTGGTTCAGGAAGTCGATTTTCTAAAACTGAACTAAAACAATATCAAAACATTGCGGGTCTAACGGTGCTTGAACACACAGTTGCACGTCTCAACCAATTGCCTTTAACAGGCTATGTATTGGCTATAGGCGAGCAAGATAATGTTGCGCAGACCTTGGCACTCACTAATCAAGAGAAGGCTCATTTTTGTTTAGGCGGTGCAGAGCGTGTGCATTCTGTACTCAATGCATTGCAATATCTATCTAAGATTGCCAATGATGATGATTGGGTATTTGTTCATGATGCAGCACGACCATGTGTCTCACAGTTGAGTTTAGAAGATTTAGTTCAATCGGCAGTAGAAACTGAGCAAAGTGCGATTCTCGCCATTCCCGTACGCGATACATTAAAACGAGTTGAAACGGCGCCACTTATATCAACAACGGTAGATCGTTCAACTTTATGGCAAGCACAGACACCACAAATTGCCAAATTGGGTGTACTTAAAAATGCCATTGAACAAGCGCTTGCCGCTGGTGCGACCATCACAGATGAGGCAAGTGCTTTAGAATTTTTCGGTGAGCATGTCAATGTCGTGCAGGGTCGTTCGGACAATATTAAAATTACCTATCCTGATGACTTGGAATTGGCACGTTTAATTTTAGCGTCTCAAGTTAATAGATGATTATTTCAAGGAATATTTAAGGGAAAGTGATTTTTACTGTCGCTTTAATCTATAATTCCCGCATCCTTTTTAGATCTGTTTCGCAATGATCCCTTCTCAACAGTATCGTTTTTTACGTCAGTCATTACGCGATGGCCGCAGTATAAAACACGATTCTTCTCGATGGGCTAAACTTCATTTAGACCCGTGGTTACTTTGCTTCTTGGTACTCAATGCAATATTGGGGCTGATGGTTGTCTATAGTGCGACCGCAGAAGACTCGGGAATGGTGCTGCGTCAAGCCACAAGTTTTGGCGTGGGCTTTATTGTGATGCTGATCTGCGCGCAAATTCCACCCAAAGTTTACCAATCTATGAGTCCGTACTTATATGCCATCGGTATATTTTTACTGTTGTTGGTTTTGGTTATTGGTGAAAAAAGGATGGGGGCGAAACGCTGGATTAGCTTGCCGGGTATCGGCAGTATGCAGCCGAGTGAGTTTATGAAATTTGCCATGCCACTGATGATGGCGTGGTATTTTGCGCGAAAACCATTTCCACCGAAATTTTTACAAATCGTCGGGGCATTAATTTTATTATTGATTCCATTTGCATTGGTCGCTTTACAGCCCGACTTGAATATTGGTTTGATTATTCCGGGTATTTTTGTTTTATTTTTAAGTGGTATGTCTTGGCGTTTGATTGCAGGTGCTTTAACAGCCTTTGCGATTGCAGCACCTGTACTCTGGATGTTCTTTTTGCAGGAATATCAGAAAAAACGTGTACTGACGTTATTTGACCCGGAGTCTGACGCGCTTGGTGCAGGTTGGAATATTATTCAGTCTAAAATTGCCATTGGTTCAGGTGGTTTAATGGGTAAGGGTTATACCGAAGGGACACAGTCGCACTTGGGTTATCTTCCAGAGCATCATACTGACTTTATTATGTCGACCTATGCAGAAGAATTTGGCTTTATTGGTGTTTTCCTTTTATTTAGTTTGTTTACAGCAATTATTGTTCGCTGTCTGATTATTGGACTAAATTCTTTCCATAATTTTGGACGACTTTATGCAGGGGCGATGGGCTTAACTTTCTTCTTCTTTGTATTTTTGAACTCAGGTATGGTTAGTGGGATTTTGCCTGTAACAGGCGATCCATTACCTTTGATGAGTTATGGGGGGACGGCAGTCATATCCATGCTTGCAGGTATGGGGATTGTGATGTCGATTCATACGCATCGTTAAATTTTAAAGCTGGAATTAATCCGGCTTTTTTTATATTTAAAATTTTGGCATTTAAAAAATGGAAGCTGATGTTGATAGATATTTTTCGTGATTCTGAATCGATGTTGGATGAGCTATATAACGAGTTAAATCATTCAGCATTTATTGGTGGCGTGCAGCGACTTGATTTAGTCTATGAATGTTGTGAATTATCCATGGAGCATGGTGAAGCCATTTTACAACTTTTAGAATCACGCCAAGATATATCTGCACTCGCATTATTTCGAATTCAATTTGAAGCTGTGGTGAGGGCATATTGGTTACTAATGGTTGCCTCTAATATAGAAATTCAGAAATTTGAAATTCAACGAGAAGAAGAGTTGCTTCAGAATGTGAAAATTCCTACCGTAGCTGAAATGATTACAAAGTTAGAAAATGTTGTAGAAATTAAGCATATTGTTGAAATGTTTAAAGAGTTTAAGTTCTATTCGTTAAAGCATTTGCATTCGATTGTGCATACTGGTCGAAACTCATTAATTCAGCGAAAAGCTGGGTTGGCGGATGCTCAGCGCATAATAATAGTGAAGCAAGTCAATGGATTTATCATAATGGCAGCTCAAATTTTGCTAAGGCATGCCGCTAAAGAAAAATATATTCATCATATCCATGAAAAATTTAGAGGCTGTTTTCAAATGCAAGACGATATTACAGCAGAAAAAAAAGCCGAAATTGATCGTAAATATAATAAAGCCCTCAAGTGAGGGCTTTATTTAGATATTAATTAATGTAGGAACCATGTGTAGTAGCCCCATAACATGAGTGGCCAAGCGAGGAAGGGGCTAAAAAGCCATTTCCAGAACCAATGGTGTGGTGTAAAACCCACACCATGCACAAAACCACCTGAAATACCTATCATGATGAACATCAGCGCTCGATGGCTATATCCACCATTGTCATCCAGCATGGCAGCAGGATGTACAAGTAACACGGCTGCCAAAGGAAAAGCTAACAGGCAGGAAATGACCATTGCAAATTTATTTGGCTTCTTTTCTACAAGTGATTTTTCTACAGCAGCATCAGTCATTTGTTATTCCTCATCTAGATCTTGATGATGTTCGATGTAAAGCGCACTAAGTACACCTGCAAAACATGCCATCAAAATACCGAGAATCCAAGCAAAATACCACATCGTCTTTTCTCCTTAGACACAGCCTTAGTATAGGCTGTGTGAATTCTCTTCAATATGTTTGTTAGTGACTACACCCCACATCTTGTAGTAACACCAAGTTGTGTAGCACAGGATAAGTGGGACAAAAATACATGCTGCAACTGTCATCACAGTTAGGGTATTTTTACTTGATACCGCATCCCACATAGTCAAACTTACAGTTGGGTTGATGCTCGATGGCATAAGGAAAGGGAACAATGCAAAACCAGCAGTTAAGATTGCACCAATGACTGCCAAGCTTGAACCAAGGAAGCTGAAACCTGCTTTACCTTTACCTGCGGCAAGGATGATGATCAGCGCACCTAAAATAGCCATGATTGGCGCAATCATAGTAATAGGATAAATACTATAATTGTTCATCCAACCTGGGTTGGCATTGGTGATCACTTCTTTAGCTAATGGGTTTGCAACGCCATTAGTGTCAAACGGTTGAGCTAATGTGTAGCCTTGGATATTACCGAAGTATAACCATGCGCCTGCCAGTAAGAAGCAAACTAAGAATACGATACCCATAAGCTGAGTTGCTTTTGCAGAGCGTGCGCGCAGATCGCCGTCTGTACGAAGCATGAGCCATGCACCACCGTGAGCGCAAAGCATAGATAAACTCACGATACCGCAAACTAAAGCGAATGGGTTAAGCAGTGCAAAGAAGCTCCCTGTATAAGTCGAGCGAACAGTTTCGTCCATAGTGAATGGAACACCAAGGAACATATTACCAAACGCAACACCAAATACGAGGGCAGGAACGGCACCACCAATTGCTAAACCCCAGTCCCAAGAATTACGCCACTTGGTATTTTCAAGTTTAGAACGGTAGTCAAAACCGACTGGACGTAAGAAGAGAGCGAAGAGTACCAGTAACAGCGCCCAATACATGCCTGAGAATGCAGTTGCATATACCATTGGCCATGCTGCAAACAGCGCACCACCGGCAGTAATAAACCACACTTGGTTACCGTCCCAGTGTGGGGCAATCGTATTGATTGCCGCACGACGTTCTTCGTCTTTTTTACCTACGAATGGCATGATCGCCATTGAGCCCATATCGAAGCCATCGGTGAGGGCGAAGCCGATCAGTAGGACACCGACTAATACCCACCAAATGATTTTGAGTAATTCATATTCGATCATGCTTGAGCCTCCTCATTTGCCTTTTTTGCAGCTTCAAGTTTCTCGAAGTGGTATTTACCAGTATGTAGAGAACTTGGGCCAAGGCGTGAGAATTTAATCATTAAGTACATTTCAATGATCAGCAGTACAGTGTAGAACGCTGCCAATGCAAGGATAGAACCCCATACATCACCTGTACTTAAGCTAGAAGCTGAAAGATGTGTAGGTAGAACTTCACCGATAGTCCAAGGTTGACGACCAACTTCGGCAACATACCAACCTGTTTGTGCTGCAATCCAAGGTAATGGCAGGGCAAATAAAGCAAACTTTAATAACCAAGGTTTGTTTTCTGCATTACGTTTACCGACAGCAAAGGTAGCAAGTACGAACAGAAGGAGCATTAAGAAACCAGAAGCAACCATTGCACGGAATGCCCAGAACAAGCTTGGGACATGTGGAATAGTGTCTTTTGCAGCTGCTTTGATTTGTTCGTCAGAAGCATCGACAACTTTGTCTGTGTATTTTTTCAGAAGCAGACCATAACCCAAGTCTTTTTGAGACTCAGCAAATGCTGCTTTAAGTTCAGGAGAAGTATCGCCTGCACGAAGTTGTTCTAACTGCGAGTAAGCCACCATACCGTTACGAATACGCGCTTCGTGTTGTACGATCAGGTCTTTAATACCTGTCACTTCTTTGTCAGTTGAACGTGTTGCGATAATCCCCATGACATAAGGAATTTTGATCGCGTAGTCAGTAGACATGGTTTCTTTATTTGGAATACCGAACAAAGTAAATGGCGCTGGAGCTGGGTGAGTGTCCCATTCAGCTTCAATCGCAGCTAGTTTAGTTTTTTGTACGTCACCAATTTCATAACCAGATTCATCACCCAGTAAGATCACCGAAAGTGTAGACGCTAAACCAAAGATAGCAGCGATGGCGAATGAGCGACGCGCAAATGGCAAGTCACGCTTTTTCAATAAGTAGTAACTTGAAATTGCCAGTACGAAAATAGCACCAGTCACATAACCTGCAGATACGGTATGCACGAATTTAACCTGAGCCACGGGGTTGAAAATCAGCGCACCGAAGTCCACCATTTCCATACGCATGGTTTCATAGTTAAAAGCAGAACCAACAGGGTTTTGCATCCAACCATTGGCCACTAAAATCCATAGTGCAGACATGTTCGAGCCTAGAGCAACTAACCAAGTGACAGCCAAATGCTGAACTTTGGATAGGCGATCCCAGCCGAAGAAGAATAAACCAATAAATGTTGATTCAAGGAAGAATGCCATCAGACCTTCAATGGCTAATGGTGCACCGAAAATATCACCGACATAGTGCGAGTAATACGCCCAGTTAGTACCGAACTGAAACTCCATGGTCAAACCAGTAGTAACACCTAATGCGAAGTTAATACCGAAGAGTTTTCCCCAGAATTTAGTCATGTCTTTATAAATTTCTTTGCCAGAAATCACATAGGTGGTTTCCATAATGGCAAGAATAAAAGCCAGACCTAAAGTCAGCGGAACAAAAATAAAGTGATACATCGCGGTCATTGCAAATTGGAACCGCGAAAGATCGACCACGCTTTCAGAAATCATCAACGTGTCTCCTTGATTTGGGAAGGACTGCCAGCAATATGCTCGGCAACTTGATTGTCAAAGTTTTTAGGGATAGTAGGGGCGTCGAACCAGATGTTCTTAATGATCATTAAAATAATCACTTTAATTATTAGTATTGCGGTTATTTCTCTGACCACACGACGATTTAAATCTTTGAATTTTAAGCTCATGGAGATAAGCCTATTCTTTAAACTTGTACTATATTATTAACAAATATATACAAAAAGCAAATAGGTTGAACAGTTAAAATAAAAATATATTATTAAGCATAGTAAATACAAAGACTTATTGTGTTTGATAGTTAAAAAATAAACTAATTTTTTATTTTAAATACTTGACTAAAACACTTGTGTTTAAATATTTTAAATCCGACTAAAACGCTTATATTTATATTTTAAATTCTGACTAATTTACTATATTTACTAAAAGTTATATTGTTAATAATGAGAATCTTTATTGAATGAATAAGATTTTTATTTGTTATGTTTAAGTTTTGCTAAAAAAAATGGGCTATTGATGTAGTGCTGTTAAACGATCTCTATATGGTTGATGTTAAAGAGGCTGGACTAAGTTTTTTAAATACTTTTTAAATATTTGATACATGATGAACTTAGCTTATTTTAGTCCTGAAACATTTCTTTTGAGTAAAAAAAGACATACCGGAGTATGTCTTTTGGGGGAGATATTGCAGCTTAGAAGTCGTAACGTAGACCAAGAGAAAGTGCAGTTGCATTTTCATCACCGATCCCTGAAATACCGTTACCGAAGCTACGACCTTCTTTCCAAGGATTGAGTTTAGAGTTTTTGTCGTTAAGCACAGTTGCTAAGTTGCTGTATACGCGTAATGTGCTATCCAACTTATGTTCTACACCCACACCGATCAAGCTTGCATTGGCATCATCAGCATCTACGTCACGGTAGAAGTATTCACCGCGTACTGAGGTTTTAGGCGTTACTTTATATTCGCCAGCTACACCGAAAACTTGCGCATCTGGGTTGGCTGTATTGTTGTCGTGTTTGGCAATTTGGTATAACGCACCCAAGTTAAATTCTTCAGTTAACTTATATGCACCAGCAATACGCAATGCATCACGACTTGCACCACCAGCTGCGTTTGCTGCATTTTCATCATACTTTTCGTAAGCTGCTGCAAAATCAATAGGGCCTTCTTTATAAGTTAGAGCAAGATCATAGGCTTTGTTATCATCTTTGCCTTCGCCATCTGCTTCACGGTCAATTTGTGTACCTGAATGCATTGACATTGCAGCCAATACATTGAAACCACCGCTAAATTTTGGCGATTTATATTCAATGGTGTTTTCATTACGTTCATCAAATTTTAAGTTGCCTACACGTGTTACGTTACGAACGTCACCAACCATGTCACCGAAGAAGTTCACAGGGCTACGTGCGACTTTAAATGGGCTGTCAAAACGACCTACACGTGCTTGACCATAAGTTGAACTTTTTAAACCCACGAATGTGTCACGTGTTGAAAAATCTACACCTTTGCTGTCTTGGCTACCGCTTGCAAAGTTTACTTCTTGCTCAATTTGAGCGAATACGTTGAGGTCATCATTAATTTTTTGATCTACTTTGAAGCCTAAGCGTGAAGCGTTAGAAGAAAGACCAACTTCGTTGTAATCTTTACCATCATCTAGATAGTCAAGAGAGACATGTGCACGGCCATAAATTTTTACATCTGCAGCAGATGCCATCATTGGTGTAAGAATTGTTGCCCCGATTGCTAATGCACATAGATTTTTTTTCATTTGAAGCTCCAGAAGACTTTTCCAGTCATATCAATATGTTTTATCAGTAGCTTGGCTAGAAGTAATTTCGCTATCTAATGGCGCTAAGTATTCATTACAAATAAGACAGTTCTATTAAGGAAATATTTCAAAACGGTGAAAGGTGATTTTTGGTTTAAATTGTATTTTTATTTATAAAGATTGATATTTATTAAATATTTATAGTTATTTTTAAATATTAAATTTTGCAGTTAAAATGACTTGGCACAATATTCTAAACATAAAAAAATGGAGCCGAAGCTCCATTGATCATCACTTTAAACTCAATTGAACTTAAAGTGCTGCTTTGATTTTTTCGCCAATGGCTTTGATTTTTTCCATGTCGCCCATTTGTGCGGCATGTTTACCTAATTCATGCACTGAAGTCGGAATTAGGTGGAAATGCACATGCGGAACAGTTTGACCCGCAGCAGCGCCAGACAACTGCATCAATACGATACCTTTCACGTCTAAGGCTTTTTCCATTGCTTTTGCAACTTTTTGAGCTACCTGAATGGTATAAGCAGCCGCTTCTGGATCTAAATCAAGCAGCGTAATAGCAGGGGTTTTAGGAATTACGAGCGTATGACCTTCGGCCTGTGGCATGACATCCATAAAAGCGAGTACTTGATCATCTTCATAGACTTTAAACGCAGGAAGTTCTCCGCGTAAAATCCGAGCAAAAATATTTTGATCATCATAAGTCATTGCTAAATTCCTTGTGCGAATTGAATCGTAATTATTTACAATTCAATTCTTTCTGACGATCTTTGATCGCGTCAAGTCGTTGTTGCTCTTTTTCTGAAAATTTAGGCTTAGTTGTGTAGCAATTGTCATTGCCAAACTTCGCTTTAGCATCAGGATCTTTAAAGCAGAAACCTTTCGATGCATAAATCACGTCATGGTCATTTTTCAACTTTTGGCATTCTTGCTCAGATGCTAAAACAGCAGTAGAAGCCCCGATTAAAGTTACAGCACCTAGCAAAGTTGCAAGGGTAAATTTGTTCATGCGAGTTTCCTCTGTCATTTGTAACAATGTGTGTTATGACACTAGAGTACAATATGATGGTTATTTATCGTTATTCAATGGCGAGTTATTACTCAATTGTAATTTTACTCCATTTTTCATACATAATCATAGCGCTTGAAAAATCACTGTTTTCTTCAGCTTGATCGCTTGCTGCTTGGATTAAATTTTGCGTCAAAGAGAGCACAGGGGCTGAAAGTTTTGCTTGTCGTACCAGATCAACAGCAATTCCCGTATCTTTTGCAAGTAATGGAAGCGCAAAGGTTAATGGGAAGCTACGATTCAGTACGCGCTGCGGTAAAACTGTTTCAGTCACATTACTTTTACCGCTCGACGCATTAATACAATCGAGTGCTTCATGTAAGTCCACGCCATGCGCTTTTAAGGTGGTGAATCCTTCAGCAACTGCACAAAGATTTACAGCCATTAACATGTTGTTTACAGCTTTAACGGCAAAACCCGCACCCGGTTCACCCACATGTTTAATCAGTTTGCCAAATGTTTGGATCGCAGGTAATGCACGTTCAAAGGCTGCTGCGTCACCACCAATCATGACGGTTAATGTTCCAGTTTCAGCGCCAATGGTTTGTCCACTCACAGGGGCGTCTAAGAACGAAACGTTTTGTTGCTTTAAGGCTGAAGCGAGTTTTTTTGCAGATTCTGGCACACCGCTGGTACAGTCGACCCAAATCGAGCCTGATTTCAGCGTCACACTCGCAATTAAATTTTCAACATCTTGGCTGATGGGTAGGCATGAAAAAATAATGTCCGCTTGCACTGCTTGCTCTAATACAACCGCTTGCGTACCAAATTCAGCAGCATGTTGCTCTGCCTTGGTAAAGTTTCGATTCCAGACATAAACCGTGTCGAACTGTTTTGGTAGGTGCGCTGCCATACGGTAACCCATTGCGCCCAATCCGATAAATGCAACTGACTGAATCATCTTTACCCTCTAAATTTTTTATTTCAATAAACTGGATCTTTGTGTAAGCCACTGGGTCAAAGTTGGCCAAAATTGATTGGCACTTTTTTGACTCGACATCAGGCCGAGGTGACCACCGGGAATGAGAGTAAACGTGACATCTTGACTACTTGTCAATTCGCCTAAAGGACTTGCTGCATCGGCAGTAACGATTTGATCGGTAGAACCCGCGCCAATCAACAAAGAGCAGTGGATATTTTTTAATTGAATAACTTTATCTTTCAATTGAATAATGCCATTTTTAAGTGGATTTTGTAGCCAAACATTGAATACCATGTCTTGGTTAATGCCACCCGGATAGTCAATCATGTGATTGAGAAAATCGCCCATGGTTGCATGCTCATACAGGTCATGTAGATTGTCTAAGTTAGATAGAAATTGTTTTTGGCTTTTGAACCAACCCATTGGATCAACGATTTTAAAACCAATTGCATTGAGTACGCCCGGTGTATGGATAAAATGTTTAGGAATTTTCCCTGTGTAGACCTTTTCTTGTAAATTCTTACTACGTGAAAGCAAGCGATTGGTTTTTTGAAATAACTTTCCGATACGACCTGAGGCATAGCTATCAATCGGTGCGCCCATCACCATGAGATTTTTAACATGTTCAGGTTGATGTAATGCGGTATACAGCGTGACAAAGACTCCAGCCATGCTCCAACCGTGTAGCGAGATGTATTGACTATCTGCATGCTCACAAATTTGATCAATACAATGTGGAATCACATCATCAATAAACGATAGAAAATTTAAGAATCGATCTTGATAGTTCAACTTTCCCCATTCCAACAAATAGACATCAAAGCCACTGTGTTGAAAATGTTTCACCAATGAGCGATATGGATACAAATCATAAATTGCCATATTGATGGCCAGTGGTGCAACAAACACTAAGGGTTCTTTGTATTTACGATCAGGCGAAGCGTAATACCGAACTTTTGCATGTTTATATTCAGTAATTACTTCATAGGGTGTTGATTGAGAAAGGACCAGCGATTTTGCATTAAACACACGTGTAGACAGGTGTTTAATTTTCTTTTGCTGCGCCAGAAATTTCTGTTTGAAAGGATGCATAACTGTCAATTGCCTAAGTCCTTGTAGGATTGGTCGAAGTCTAAGCGATAATTTCGTATTTTACCTTGACCTTAAATAGCTTAGACGCTCAAAATATTGGCAATTCTTCACAAAGGCAGTTCTTCGCGACTGAGTAATACAGATGAGCCAACAAGACGACATCGAATACCAATTAGAGACTTTAGCGATTCGTACAGGTCATACTCGTACTTTTGAGGGTGAACATAGCGAGCCAATTTTCCTGACTTCATCATTTGTTTGTGAAAGTGCAGCAGATGCCGCAGCAAAATTTTCAGGTCAAATTGAAGGCAATACCTATTCACGTTATACCAATCCAACTGTACAAGCTTTCGAAAAACGTTTAGCTGTTTTGGATGGTGCTGAAGCCGCAGTTGCGACAAGTTCGGGTATGGCAGGCGTACACGCGATCACTTTGGCATATTTAAAAGCTGGCGATCATGTGGTGTGTTCACGTGCTGTCTTTGGTTCGATCATTTCTCTGTTTGAAAAATATGTCATCAAATTTGGCGTTGATGTTACTTTTGTTGATTTGGAAGATTTAGATGCTTGGAAACAAGCGATTCGTCCAACTACACGCCTATTGTTTATTGAAACACCGTCAAACCCATTAGCTCAAGTAGGTGATTTACAAGCCATTGCCGATATTGCACATGCGCATGGCGCATTATTTGCAGTCGATAATACCTTCTGTACACCAGTGTTACAGCAACCGATTAAATTTGGTGCGGACCTCGTGATCTATTCATCAACAAAATATATTGATGGTCAAGGTCGTGCGCTAGGTGGTGCAGTTGTTGGTAGTGCAAAATTGATGGAAGAGATTACAGGTGTTATTCGTACACTGGGTAACTCGATGAGCCCATTCAATGCATGGATCTTCCTGAAAGGCCTAGAAACTTTAAGCTTACGTATGAAAGCCCACTGTGCCAGTGCTCAGACTTTAGCTGAATGGTTGGATGCACACCCGAAAGTTGAAAAAGTGTACTATGCGGGACTTCCAAATCACGAAGGTCATGAGTTGGCGAAAAAGCAACAAAAAGGCTTTGGCGGAGTTGTATCGTTTGTTGCCAAAGGCGAACGTGAAGGCGCTTGGACAGTGATTGATAATACTAAGTTCCTTTCTATTACAAGTAATTTGGGTGATGTAAAATCAACAATTACTCATCCTGCAACGACTTCTCATGGCAGAATGTCAGCAGAAGCGAAAAAAGCAGCAGGGATTAGCGAAGGTTTAATTCGCGTATCTGTTGGTTTAGAAGATATTAATGATATTATTCGCGATCTTTCACGCGGTTTAGATCTTATCTAAAGTGAATTCATCAGTTTTGTTCGGAGATTTTTATGAACATTAATATGCTCATGCAGCAAGCTCAACGCATGCAAAAAGAAGTTGAGAGCAACATTAAAAAAGCCAAGGAAGAGCTTGCACAAGTTGAAGTTCACGCTGAAGCAGGTGGTGGTCTGGTTAAAGTTACTATGACTGCACGTCATGTAGTGAAACGTATCGAAATTAATCCTGAACTACTTCAAGATGATGCAGATATGATTGAAGACTTAATTGCAGCGGCAATGAATGATGCTTCACGTCAAGCTGAAGTGATTTCAGAAGAAAAACTGAAATCTGCAAACTCTGGTATGGGGCTTCCACCAGGTCTTTCAGGTTTATTCTAAGGAATACGTTGAATGTTTAGTGATCGTTTTGATCAACTTGTACAGGCATTGCGTATTTTGCCAAGCGTTGGGCCAAAGTCGGCTCAACGTATGGCACTGCACTTAATCATGAAAAATAGGGAGGGTGCTGTTGGTCTGGCACATGCCTTGACTGAAGCAACCAACTATATTCATGAATGTTCCATTTGCCATTCATTGACTGAAGATGAGGTATGCAACATATGCGTCTCGTCAGAGCGTGATGATCAACTGCTTTGTGTGGTTGAATCTCCTGCAGATGTCATGGCAATCGAGCAAAGTGGCAGTTTTAGAGGGAAATATCATGTATTGGGTGGGCATTTGTCGCCACTCGATGGTATTGGCCCCGACGAAATTGGTATCCCATATTTAATTCAACGACTAAGTGATGGTAAAGTGCAGGAAGTGATCTTGGCGACCAATGCAACGGTTGAAGGTCAAGCGACAGCACATTATTTGCTTGAAGCGACTAAACATTTACCAATACAAATGACCCGTATTGCACAGGGTGTACCACAGGGTGGTGAGCTTGAATATGTGGATAGTCATACCTTAAGTCAGGCCGTGCATAACCGAATGCGAATGAAGTAACTATAGAGCGAAACTCGTTTCGCTTTGTATAATTTTCACCTAATTATTTATACTTAATAACGATTAAAGTTTTTATTTATAATGAATAAAAAAGCCAAATAAAGAAAATAAGTCACTAAAATAACGTTTTTCCTTATAGATAAATAATATATATCAGTTAATATAAGCTCATAGAGCATCTAAAATTAGACTCAGCAACTTATGTATCAATTCATTCAAAATCAGCCAGATTTAAATTCTGTTTTAAATCTTATGGACCAAAGCTCGATTTACGGACTCGACACCGAGTTTATAAAAGTAGATACCCTGTGGCCCAAACTTGGACTTTTCCAAATTAATGTACAAAATCAGGTGTATTTACTTGATGGTACAACCCTCGATTTAAGCCAATTTTGGCAAAAATTATTTGTGGCCCAGCAAAACATTTTTCATGCTTGTAGTGAAGATATCGACCTGATTTATCACTATGCACAGCATAAGTCTTTAGAAAATGTCTTTGATACACAAGTTGGGATGTCATTTTTAGGGCATGGCTTACAAGTCAGCTATCAAAATGCCTTAAAAACCATGCTCGATGTCGATATTGATAAAGATCAGACCCGTTCAGATTGGTTGGCTCGCCCACTCAGTGCCGAGCAAATGAACTATGCAGCGAATGATGTACATTATTTAATGAATTTAAGCCAAACGATTCAAAATGAGTTGGCTGCGAAAAGTTTATTAAATTGTGTGCTTGAGGACTGCAAAAATTTAACATATGAAATCGGCACTGAAACGCCGATCCATTTGTTGTATCACGATGTTGGTAATTATCGACATTCACGTCGTCAGCTCATGCAAATTCAGCAATTGGCCGTTTGGCGTGAGCAAATGGTGAAAGCCTTAAATCAGCCACGTAGTTTTATTCTTAAAAACTCAACCATCATTGATATGGTGGAAAAAAATCCAAAAAATAATTTTCAATTGAGCGCGGTGAAAGACATTCGTCCGAACATTGTGCGTGAGCATGGTAAAATTATTTTAGATTTGTTGAAGTTTTTACCAGAACAAGCTGAATGGCCGCTGCGTATGGCACGTCCAATTCGTCATTCTTCTCAGGATATTGGTTCGCGCGTCGATACCGTTATTCAGCGTGCAGTACAAGAAACCTCTGTGCCTAAAGAAGTTTTAATGCGCAAAAAATGGTTAAATGCCTTGTATCAGCATGTGGTTTTTCATAATGATGAACAGGATTTACCGAGCTACCTATTGGGCTGGCGCTATGATTTGCTGACGAAGCCTTTAATTGAAGTACTGCATGCCGATGAAAGCTATCTTTCTGGTCAAATGAAAGTGTTGGAATAAGTTCTGATTGATTAAAGAACTATCACTTATACAAATTCACGACTGATGCGTTAATAAACACTAATGTATCAGTCTTTTTTTTGATGTATCCTTTGCCTTGCGTTTAATGAGTATTGATTCAATTATGTACTGTTCTATCTACAAATCGAGCAAAAAAGATGAAATGTATCTTTATATTGCTCGTCCTGAAGTTAATGAAAACGAAACTGAAGCGACAGATCCGCTTGCAGTAATGCCTGATGCATTACGTACAGCGTTTGGTCGTGCCACATTTGTCATGGATCTAGAACTCAGTGAATCACGCAAACTTGCACGTGTGAACGTATTGCATGTATTAGATTCAATTGAAACAAAAGGGTTCTTTATTCAAATGCCTCCAGAAGGTTTAATTGACCCAAATGCAGTTGAGCCAGAAGGCTTGCGCGGCGCTTAAGTTAATTCAGGAGTTGTGAAAATGAATGGTGTAGTATCGGTATTGGACTCAATTCCTGAAAGCAGTATTGCAATTACGGTTTACCTAGGTGGGGCTGTAATTGCTTTGTTGTGTTGGTATGGGCTGATGAAGCGCTTACCCAAAACGATCGGTGCCATTGGTTGGCTTATCGTATTTGCTATTTTATTAACACCAACTGTTTCTGAAGGTTCAAATGCAGCAATCGCACCTGCGATTTTTGGTTTGATTTTTGGTGTATTAACAAAAGATCAGCCATTGGTTTGGTTGAATCTATCGTTGATTCTCTTTGTGGTGGGTATTGGTTTAGTCCTCGGTTATTTTTGGACCAAATACAATGCAGCGAAACCACAGCACGTTGTAAACAAGAAAATTTCACCGCTTTAAATAAAAAAATAAGGTTATGTCATGTCTGTTGAAACTCAACAATTTACTGGTACAGATCAATATATTGCGACCGATAGCTTAAAACTTGCAGTAAAAGCTGCACGTTCATTGCAAAAGCCACTTTTGGTTAAAGGTGAGCCGGGGACAGGTAAAACACTTTTAGCCGAACAAGTGGCTGAAAGTTTAGGCCTTAAGCTCATTACTTGGCATATCAAATCGACGACCAAGGCTCAACAAGGTTTGTACGAGTATGACGCCGTATCCCGTCTGCGTGATAGTCAGTTGGGCGATGACCGTGTTTATGACATCAAAAACTATATTAAGCCGGGTAAACTTTGGGAAGCATTCACCAGTGAAGAACGTTGTGTACTTCTAATTGACGAGATTGATAAAGCAGATATCGAATTCCCTAATGATTTGCTACACGAACTCGATAAAATGTCCTTCTTTGTGTATGAGACGGGTGAAACGATTACGGCAACACAACGTCCAATCGTGATCATTACTTCAAATAATGAAAAAGAACTTCCAGATGCCTTCTTGCGTCGCTGTTTCTTTCATTATATTGAATTCCCTGACGAAGCAACCATGCGTGAAATCATCGATGTACATTTTGAAAATATTTCAAATACCTTGGTCTCTGAAGCACTACAAATCTTCTTTAAATTACGTCAAATTCCGGGTTTAAAGAAACCGCCTTCAACCTCTGAGTTGATTGATTGGTTGAGTTTGCTGATGGCGGATGATATGCCAGAAGATATTTTACGCAACACAGATAAATCAAAATCAATTCCACCGCTTTATGGTGCCTTGATTAAGAACGAACAAGATGTGCAATTGCTTGAGCGTCTAGCATTTATGTCACGTCGTTAATTGATATTAATTCTTTAAAAGATTTAAAAGCCGGTTATCCGGCTTTTATTTTGAGCACTAAAAAATATAAAGGTGAATTATGCAGACAAGCGCATACTTATCTCAAGTACACATAGCTGTAACTAAGAGATTAAAGCCGACCGTACTCTTGTTGGCTGCGAGCTTGTATTTATCTGGGTATAGCTATGCGATGGATGATGCTCAGTTTGAACAGCAGCATCAACAGCTACTCCAGGATGCGTATTGGGCGCGAGTTGCAGAACATCAACTTAAAGAAAAACTCATCGATCAATCAGATCATCCCGAAACTCACACAGCCATTCAACAAAAGACCTGTGCTGCAACTGTACTCGAGCTGAAATACTATGATTTTGTGATCTTGAATCTAAGTGACTTTAACCGCTATAGAAACCATCAAGGTTTTCATAAAATCGTAACCATTGAAAAGTTACAGCAAGATCGTCTCGATGTTCAGCACAAATATGAAACTCTTAAACAATCGCTTAATAATAGAAATGCGACTTGCGAATAAATCATGCTGTATGTGTTTCTTTGGGTAGTAGGGCAACGTATATGAACACGCAGTAAAAGCTTTTGGCTTTACTTGTAGGGATCAATTTTTCATAATGGTGGATGTAAGGCAAGACTCAGTTGCAGATGAAATAACAAGATCACATGCATTAACACTGGATTTGACCTCCTGATATTTAATTTTTATTGGATTTTATTCGCCTATGTTTGTGCGATTGTTTTATACCCTTCGAAAATACGGTGTTCCTGTTTCAACTCGTGAATTGATTGACTTGAACCAAGCAGTGGCAGCAGGGCTAGTCTTTGCGGATCAGAATGAATTTTATCAGCTTGCAAAAACCGTCATGGTCAAAGATGAACGTTACTTTGATAAGTTTGACCGTGCAATGAAGGACTATTTTGACGGTATATCGACCTTTGATTTAGACGAGCTATTAAATCAGGTGCATAAACTGCCAAAGGATTGGTTTGATCTAGAGCTCATCGAAAAGCATCTAACACCGGAACAACGAGAAGAATTAAAAAAAGCTGGTTCCTTAGAAGAACTGATGAAAATGCTTGAAGAGCGTTTGCGCGAGCAGCATAAAAAGCATCAAGGTGGTAATCGGATGATCGGTACGGGCGGTACCTCGCCCTTTGGTGCCTATGGTGACCATCCTGAAGGTGTGCGTATTGGTGGGCCTGGTCGTAAACGATCTGCGGTGAAAGTTTGGGAACAACGTCAATACCGAAACCTAGATGATGAGCAGATTCTCGGTAGTCGTCAGATGCAGATGGCATTGCGTCGTTTGCGTAAATTTGCTCGCCAAGGTGCAGCAGAAGAGCTGGATATCGACGGAACCATTCGTGAAACGGCCAAACAAGGAATTTTGGATGTACAGTTGGTTCCTGAACGACGTAACCGCATTAAAGTATTGATGTTGTTTGATGTTGGGGGCTCGATGGATTCACATATTGCCCAATGTGAGAAGCTCTTTACCGCGGCTAAAACTGAATTTAAAACCTTAGAGTATTTCTATTTTCATAACTGTTTATATGACTATGTATGGAAAGATAATATTCGCCGTTCAAGCACGCGTATGAATACATGGGATCTATTCAATACCTATGGGCGAGATTACCGTGTCATCGTTGTCGGTGATGCGAGTATGGCACCGTATGAATTGAACTCTGTAGGTGGTTCTGTGGAGTATATGAATGATGAAGCGGGTCAGGTGTGGTTACAGCGCTTACGCAATCATTTTGATAAAACAGCATGGTTAAACCCCGAAGAAGAAAGTTATTGGCATTACACCCAAACCATTGCTGCGATTAAACAAATCTTTGAAGATCATATGTTCCCGATGACTCTAAAAGGAGTGGAAGATATGACGAAATATTTAGCGCGCTAAAGCGTTAAAAACGATACTTTTTCTTATCAATGATGTTTATATTACTTACTCCAATTTTGCATTGTTTCTTATTTTTAAAATTGGATAATATTTAAAAGTCTTTGTTTTGCATACAACATGAAGGAAATATGATGGATCATCAAATTAATGGTATCGCATTACCTAATGAAGAAGGTTTCTTCGGTGAATACGGTGGGCAGTTCATTCCACCAGATTTAAAACAGGCAATGGATGACATTAATGTTGCTTATGAGCAAATTCGTCATACAGAAGAATTTCAAAATGAATTGAAAGAGTTGTTTGCACATTATGTTGGACGTCCAAGCCCATTGTTTTATGCGAAGCGCTTGTCTGACAAATTAGGTGGGGCACAGATCTACCTCAAGCGTGAAGACCTTAACCATACTGGCGCACATAAAATTAACCACTGCCTTGGCGAAGCTTTGTTAGCAAAATACATGGGTAAAACCAAAGTGATTGCAGAAACTGGCGCAGGTCAGCATGGTGTAGCATTGGCAACGGCTTGTGCCTTGGTGGGCATTCCATGTGAAATTCACATGGGGCAAGTGGATATTGAAAAAGAACATCCAAACGTAGTGAAAATGAAGATTTTAGGTGCCAACCTAATCTCTGTTACTCGTGGTACAGCTACGCTTAAAGATGCAGTAGATAGCGCTTTTGAAGAATACTTAAAAGATCCAACCAATTTTATTTATGCGATTGGTTCAGTGGTTGGCCCACACCCATTCCCGAAAATGGTTCGTGACTTCCAGTCCATTATTGGTGATGAAATTAAAGTTCAGACCAACGAGCATTTTGGTGCAAATCCTGACTATGTGGTTGCATGTGTGGGTGGTGGATCCAATGCCGTTGGTGCATTTACAGCATTCCTGAATGATACAGATGTCAAACTCGTAGGTGTAGAGCCGGCTGGTCATGGCTTAGATACCAATATGCACTCTGCGACGTTGACATTGGGTAAGCCAAGTCAAATTCATGGCATGGCATGTTATGTCCTTGAAGATGAACAAGGTGGGCCATTGCCAGTGCATTCAATTGCATCGGGTTTGGATTATCCAGGAGTGGGGCCACAACATAGCTTGTTAAAAGACCTAGGCCGTGTTGAATATACAACAGCGACAGACCAAGAATGTTTAGATGCATTTATGACGCTTTCACGTGTGGAGGGTATTGTTCCTGCACTAGAAAGTTCACATGCGGTTGCTTGGGCAATTCGTGAAGCGCCAAATCTTGCTAAAGATGTGAAGATTGTCGTTAACGTTTCAGGCCGTGGCGATAAAGACTCAGACTATGTGGCTGAAAAATTAGGTTTAAATTAATTACTACCATTAAAAAAGACTAAGTTGCTCATCATCTGTTGATGATGCAAAAATCTTTTGCAGTTGTATAGCCCGATCTATATTCGAAGTATCCCAGGTTTTTAACTGGGATATTTTTTTTGACGTAATTTTTATAAAAAATATGGTCAAAGCTTGATGAAATTGAAATTAACTCAGGATGTAGTGCATAAATAATTGCCTTTGCATCTAAAATTTCTGTGATAGAAGATGCAATCTCTAAATTGATCGTACGTCGGTGGTATTGCAGCAGCTCATCGTCTTTCGTATTGCAGCAGCTCATCGTCTTTCATCGAAACCATCAAGCGTTCTAATTCCAAAATGATGGCATCCAGTTGGTCTAATTTATCTAAAGCGGGCTTCAACATAAGAAAAGAAATTGATAAAAGTAATTAATATGTAATGTGTATGTCATTACGTATTATGAATTATATAAAATTATTGATATTTAGAATTCCCCCTTAAAGTTTGTTAAGGGGGATTTTTGAGTTTAGCCAGAAATATATTGTTGAAGTTGTTCGATCAGTTTGCGTTGATCATCCATTGCTGCTTTTACAAGGTCACCGATGGAGATTAAGCCTGTTAATTTCTGTTCTTCAACGACAGGTAAATGACGTAAATGGCGATCTGTCATGAGTTCTAAACATTCTTCGACAGTCGCTGCACTTGTTACAGTGATGACACTACCCGTCATAATTTCACTGACGGAGGTATCGAAAGAGGTTCTTTCCATGAGTGCGATTTTACGTGTGTAATCACGCTCAGACAAAATCCCAACGACTGTGCCTTCATGGGTCACGACGAGGGCACCAATGCCTTTTTGTGCCATCAGGGAAATGGCTTCGAGTACAGTCGCATCTGGGGTGATGGTGTAAATTTCTTGATAAGCTTTGTCTTTAAGTACTTGGGCAACTGTAGTCATATTTTCATTCCTTTATAGTAGTTTTTGTTTAATTTAAATTAACGCGAAATTTGAAAAAAGCAAATACTTTTCAGTGCATGCTGAGGTCAAGCATGCACTGAGGGTTTTATGCCATTTGAATCTTATCTTGGTTAAAAAAGAATAAACGCATTTGCGAGGTTGTGAGCTTGAGACGGATATGGCTAGAGCTATGCAACGCAGGGATGACTTTAAGGCGTGTTAATGTCGGTAATAGCGATGCCTCAAAATCTTCTGGTGTAATGCGTCGTGGAGTGTAGTTGGGCCAATGCTTTTTGGCATATTTATGCGCTTGAATGCCATTTAGCCAAAACGGGAAGATAATATGATCTTGATCGCTGGTCATTGCCCAACCTTGTTGGTGGTAGAGACCCCAAAGGACTCCACAGTACATCATGGTTTTTAAAATACTAATTTTGAAAAATAAATCTTTTGGAATAGGTTTATATTGCTTTAATTTAGACATCATATGCAGCGTGTTGTTGATGTTGCTCCTATTGTAGGAAATTCTTATGAAAAAGCTGTGTAAGCTTTGAACTGGATTGTAAGAATTTATGTAGTTAAAAGTTGAAGGGTGTAAAAAACGCCACCTTAGTGACGTTTTTTTATGCTTGCAAGGTGGCCATGTTCTGCCAATATTGCGCTTTGAGTGAGTCACGTTCTACGCGGAAGCCTTGATAATAAAGTTCAGCCAAAAATAACGCTGCTTTACCATGTCCAGCACGAGCTGCATCTTCCAATTCGTGAACTGCATCGCTGAAGTTCATTTGAGATTGAATTGTGTTTACCGCATTTGCGTATACATGTTCGAGTTCATGTTGAGAGAATTGTTGAATCATATTTAACTCCTTATTCTAATTATGATCATTAAGGGCCCATTCTTTAGCCCTATTAACTAATTTAACTAAGTATTATTAAACTAATATTACAATTATCTTGAATTGTCAACTATTCACGTAAATATTTCTAATTTGCTATGGTTTACATGATTAAACAATGGACAATTGTTTTCGTGAGTAAAATACTATCATAAGAAGTTGTAGATAATAAGGAGAAGTAAAATGACAAGAGTTTTAGACGGTTTAACTTTAGATTATCCTCCGACATTAGCGCAAATTGTGGAGTTGGCACATCTACATCGTCGCAATCTTGATGAAGCAATTTTTCATCAGGAGATTCATTTAGGGGATTTTGGTTTGGCACAGCGCAAACGTGTATATGATTTCACACGGGATTTAGATAAGGGACAGCGCTTAGAATTTTACAATGCATACAATGGTGAATTACTCAAAATCGCCGATGATGATGATTTACATCCTGCGCATGCAGAGGGTGGAATGAGTATTTTTGCAGTATTTATCGTTTTGGCGATTATTGCATTGATTCTTTATTTTGCGGTGATACGTACCATTATTCAGTAAATTGTTTAGCTAACTCACAGACTGAAACAGTGGACTGATGCAGTTTTAAGCGCTGTGACTTGAACTTCTTGAACGTCAGCCATACACTACTTTGAACCTGAGGTAGTGTATGACTATTGATTTAGAAAAAATTATTCAATTCAAATCTAAAATACAGCTAGAGCAAATTTATAATATCTTTGTTTCAGTCATGATCGTGGTGATTTTGGTATTGGCTGTGATTGCCTTATATCGTCCTATTTCTGTACAGCAATACCAAAACGTATCACGACTTGCGTTTCAGCAAAGTTATCCTGAAACTCAGGAAATGGCGATGTTGCTGAGACAGCAAGATCGCATCCGTGTGGGTGCTTATCTTAAATTGATGCATGCTTATCAGATGGAGTCTGTGCGGGCACATCAACTTCCGGCTTTGGCAGAGGAACAGCCTTAGTCGCAGGGATTATCTTGGTTGGAGCTGCTTGTACATTCTCCTCCAATATCTGCTGTACTTCATTTTTATCTAAGGTTTTACTGACCACAATCACCGTCATATTTTCAGGGTGCATGTAGGTACGAACCGCATTTTGTACATCAGCTACAGTTATTTTTTCCAATAATTTAGGGTACTGGGTCAAATAATCTGGGTCTTGTTGATAAAAGCCCAATAGACCAAGCTGTGCATTGATCGTTGCATTACTGCTGTAATTATTTGGAAAAGCACGCAGCATACCGGCTTTGGTTTCTTCCATTTGTTTTTGATCAATAGGCATTTTGACAAAATCATTAAAAGCCTTATGTGCCACTCGAATACTATCTATAAGCTGATCTTGACGTGTTCCATAGCTAAAGCTAAAGATACCGGGTGCTTGGCTAAAGCTAAATGCACTATAGGCACCATAAGTATAGCCACGTTTAACGCGAAGCTCTTGCATGAGGACTGAGTTAAAACCTCCACCACCAAACACTCGATTGGCTACTTCTAAGGCTAATCGATCTTTGTTATCGCGTGTCGTTCCTAAATGTCCAAATATGACGTTGGCTTGGGTGGAATTGTAGGGAAGATGGATAATATCAAAGCCTTGTTTTTCTTCTGGTTGTGCAAGTGCCTTAGCTTTTTCACCTTGGTTTAAGTTTCCAGAAATACGTTCTGCAAGGTTTTGTGCTTCTTTTTTGCTTAGTTTACCTGTAATGGCAATATTCATGTTTTGAGCAACTAAAAATTGATCACGAAACTTTTTTAAAATGTCTGGGGTGATCTTTTTGATACTGCCATTGGTTCCCGTAATCGGTTCTGCATAAGGGTGTGTGCCGTATACAGCCCGATAGAATCGAATATTCATTAAGCGACTTGGGCTTTCTTGGAGTTGCTTCTGACCAGCTTGGTTATTACTGAGAGCTAAGTTTAGACTAGAGGTTTTAAAAGTCGCATTTTTAATCACGTCCATCATCATGCTTAAAGCAGGTTCTAATTTTTTAGGGTCTGACAATACGCGTAGCCGAACGACAAACATATCTCGATGTGCTTGCACGCTAAATTGAGCACCTGTTTGGTCAAAAACCGAGGCAATTTGCGTTGCATTGTATTTTTCTGTGCCTTCATCGATTAAACGTGCAGCCATGTTGGCAACACCATACAAGCCTTTTCCGACTTCTTCATCACGAGCAGAACCTGCATTAAAGGTCAGTTGAATATCCACCATAGGTAGATCTTGTGACTCAACAAACAGGCTATTTACGCCATTTCGGTTTTTCAGTACTTGAACAAGTGGAGCACGGTAGTCTTTATCAATCTGTAAATTCTTTAAACTTTGCAGCATGGGGATAGATTGTAATTGGCTCGGATTATCGTTGAGGTCAGGAACATTTTCCGTATATGTTTCTGCATGGAGGATTGAGCCAAACGCAGTGAGTAAGCTTAGGGATAAAATTTTCGTAATAGTCATCACTAATCCTTACAAGACGCTATCTGTGTTTTGGGTTGAGCTGGTCTGTTGCTCTGGAATAACAACTTCTGTTTTTGCAGGTTTTGTAGTTTGATCTGCTTTATTTGCAGCTGTAGGGGTCTCCGTTTGTTCCGGAAGTAAATACATGGTGCTTAAATTTTCTCGGACAAAATACGCATTGGCGACACGTTGAATATCCTGTGCGCTGACGTTTTCATATAGTTTTGGTAATTCGTCCATTAGCCTGAAACTGAGCCCATTGACTTCTAAGTTACCGATAGTCTTGGCTTGGCTGCTGATGTCATCTTGGTTATAGACTAAATTGGAGACAAAACGTGTGGTGATACGTTCAACTTCAGGTGTTTTGACTAATTCTGTTTTTAATATTTCGATTTCATCTTGTATGGCTTTTTGAGCTTGTTCCATTTTGACGCCATCGGCAGGGAGTGCTGAAATGGTAAACAAGCTATCACCACGATTGTATGGATCATAAGAAACACTTACAGCGGTGAGTAATTTTTTATCGCGTACCAGTTTGTCTTGTAGGCGCGATGAAATACCACTATCTAAAATGTTGCGAATAATATTGAGAGCATATGCATCTTGTGGGTTTTTTGCAGTAGCCAGTGAGCGTACATTCCACGCCATATACAAATTAGGCACTTGTACGGGTAAATTTAGTTCCATATGACGATAGCCCACACGTTCGAATTCCATCACATCATTACGATCAGGTGTTTTGCGTGATGGAATATCACCAAAGTATTTTTGAACTTGACGAATGGCTGCTTCGGCATCGACATCACCGACAATCACCAAAATGGCGTTATTCGGGGTATACCAATCTTTATACCATTGTTTTAAATCTGCCAATTTGATGTTTTGCAGATTTTTCATGTGTCCAATGACGGGTTGACGATAGTGACTGGTTGGATAAGAAATCCATTTGAAACGTTCATAAGCCAAAGAACGAGGATTGTCATCTGTGCGCTGTCGGCGTTCTTCCATAACCACTTTAATTTCAGGTTCGAAATCTTGTTGTTGCAATCGTAAATTACTCATACGATCCGCTTCGAGCTCCAGTGCCATAGGAAAATAGGCTTTAGGATACAACTGATAATAATTGGTGTAATTGGTGAAGGTTGCAGCGTTGATGCTGCCGCCATAGATACGGCTGAGACGTGTAAATTCATCATTAGGAACTTTGGTGGTTCCTTTAAACATCATATGTTCGAGCGCGTGGGAGATCCCTAATAGATTGCCCGACTCATCACTACTGCCAACACGATACCAAATATGGGTCATTACCATCGGCGCACGGTGGTCTTCACGGATAATGACCTTTAAGCCATTTTTAAGTGTGGTTTCAAAGGTGCTTCGCGTTAATTGGGTGCGTGTGTCAGCATGTAGATTGGGTGCACACCAAAAGCAACTAGTGATGACACAGATAGGAAGCGCAGAGCGAAATAAAGTTTTAAAAAAACAAGGAGAAAATCTGTTTTTATGGGACACAAAGGAATCCATTAAAATGCATTTTATAGTTATCTAGTTTTCCTAAAGTTAATTTTGATTGCAAGTTCAACATGTTGTTTTTTAGTGTGCTTCGCTCTGACAGGCGTGTAGCGACTCAATTTAAGATAACTTATGATAGAATCGGTTTTTTTAACGCAGTGCTTTTCAAGGATTCGGCATGCAACAGCAATCTCATGGGCAGAATAAATTTTTGATTGATGCTGATATCGGTGATGACGATGTCACGCTACCGAGTTTACCTGCGGTAAATGTGCCGATTATCGAGACACCGAAAGTACAGCAAGAAGTTGCTGCACCATTACAAGAAACAGAGTCAGAAACTGAAGACTCGAAGGTGAAAGGCGGCTTCTTTAGTCGTATGAAAGAAGGTCTAGCAAAGTCACGTAAGAACTTGGCAGACGGCATGGTGAATATCCTGATCGGTGGGAAGGAAATTGACGATGAACTTTTAGAGGAAGTTGAAGAGCAACTTTTGGTTGCTGACATTGGTGTCGATGCAACCAAAACGATTATTGCGAACTTAACTGAACGTACTGAACGTGGCGATTTAATTTACTCGCACTCTTTATATAAAGCGCTTCAAGAAGAACTGGTGGCATTACTTGCACCACGTGTTAAACCACTACATATCGACAGCAATAAAAATCCGTATGTGATTTTGGTTGTTGGTGTGAATGGTGTGGGTAAAACCACCACGATTGGTAAATTAGCGAAACGCTTACAAGGTGAAGGTAAAAAAGTAATGTTGGCTGCTGGTGATACATTCCGTGCAGCAGCCACAGAACAATTACAAATTTGGGGTGAACGTAATAATATTGCCGTTGTGGCTCAAGGTCATGGTGCAGATTCTGCTTCAGTTATTTTTGATGCATTTGAAAGTGCTCGTGCAAAAGGCGTAGACGTGCTGATTGCAGACACCGCAGGTCGTTTACATAACAAAGGACACCTCATGCAAGAGTTGTATAAAGTAAAACGTGTAATGCAAAAAATTGACGCTACAGCTCCACATGAAGTGATGTTGGTGGTTGATGCAGGTACAGGTCAAAATGCCATTAACCAAGTTGAAATGTTTGATGAGGCAGTAGGGCTTACAGGTCTAACCATTACTAAACTGGATGGTACTGCGAAAGGTGGTGTGTTATTTAATATTGCAAGCCGTACCCATGTGCCAATTCGTTTTATTGGTGTAGGTGAGAAAATTGATGACTTACGTCCATTCTCAGCTAAATCATTTGTCGCAGCATTATTTGAAACTGATAAATAAATTGCGTTAAATGTCACATAAACTCCGCAAAATGCGGAGTTTTTTGTTTTTGAGCTTACTGATTGATTTAAAAAGCAACATGTGAATAAATCATAATCAAAATTCAGCCTGATATACCCTTAGAATAAGTAAGGAATTGTTGTTTATATATAAAAATTGCTTTGGGGTGTTTAGGGTGGCGTTACTCGATAAAATTGGTCATGTATTGACTGCGGATATCACTAAAGATTTTAAATTAAAAAAGAAAAATACCGACCAAGAAATAGAAGCGTCCTTTGTTGATCAATTAAAGAAACGTCGCAGTATTTACGAGCTTGGAAAGAAGGTGCATTACAGTCAGGCTTATTTGGCGGAACTGATTCAAGAATCCGTAAGAAGTTGTCCATCTGCATATAATTCGCAAAGCACACGTATTGTAGTTTTATTTGGCGAATCTCATCAAAAATTTTGGGACATTGTAAAAGACGTACAACGCAAGAATGTTGCGAGTTATATTTTTGAAGGTGTGGCGCTCAAAATAGATCAGTGTGCAGCTGGCCTGGGAACTGTACTTTTCTATGAAGATCAAGTTGTGATTCAACAATTACAAAAGAAAGTGCCATTAAGTGCAGAAGATTTTCCAGTGTGGTCGGAGCAAACGTCTGGCATGGCGCAATTCGCAGTATGGACTTCGATCGCAGATGCAGGTTTAGGCGCATGTTTACAACACTATAATCCACACATTGATTATGCCGTTGCCGAACACTTTAATATTTCAAAACAATGGCTGCTACGTGCGCAGTTGGTCTTTGGTTCAATTGAAGGTCAAGCGCCTGAACGTTTAGAACCAGAAGATCAAGATCAGTTTAGAATTTATGAGTAATTTCTATGTTCTGTAGGTTGCTTTGATTTCTGCTGTCCTAAAGACTGTGAACCAATATTTGAATGTAAGTGGGTTGTAGGTATTTAGATGCTTGCAACTGATTGTTCTAGAAATAAGACACAATGTTGTAAATATAGTCATGCAACTGTTAAAAACATCACCTATTATAAATCTCAACTTAGTCAGCTAATTGAAAATAAAAAGAGGTCTTGTAATGTCATTCTTGAATCAAATCGAACAACGTCGCACAATCTATTCTATTGGTAATAACGTGAGTTTATCGCAAGATGAAATTGAGCAAACCATTAAAAATGCAGTACGTTTAAGTCCGTCATCATTTAACTCTCAAACGTCTCGTGTCGTTATTCTGTTTGGTGATGCACATCAAAAATTCTGGAATATCGTACGTGAAACTTTACGTAAAATTGTACCTGCAGATGCATTTGAAGGAACCAATGGCAAGATTAATAGTTTTGCAGCAGGTTTTGGTACAGCATTATTTTATGAAGATCAGGCTGTAGTAAAAGCCCTCCAAGAACAATTTGCACTTTATGCAGATAATTTCCCAGTATGGTCTGAACACTCAACAGCGATTGCTCAATTTGCTACTTGGACGGCTTTGGCTGAAAAAAATATTGGTGCGTCATTACAACATTACAATCCAATTGTTGATGCTGAAACAGCTGCGGCATTTGATGTGCCAGATCAATGGAAACTACGCGCACAGCTTGTTTTTGGTTCGATTGAAGCACCTGCAGGTGAAAAAACCTTTATTGCAGATGAAGAACGATTCAAAACATTCAAGTAATGATGGTGTGATGAATTAAAAAGGATGCTTTGAGCATCCTTTTTTTATATGCAAAATTCTTGAATGAATATCAAAATAATGTCTTGAAACAAAATATACAGTGATTGTTAGATGTCATAAGATTGTCATATATGCATTGCATAGTGCATTCGAAACTAAATAATTGATAAAGAGTGATAATGATGACTTTAAGATTAACTGTTGCTGCTGCAGCGCTGATGTTAAGTAGTGCCGGATTTGCAGCTGTAACTTTGACTGTTCCGGAAGAAATCAAAATAGTTGCAGTTAATGATCAAGAAGTTACAGGTGGTTTATTTCGATCTACAGAGAAATATAAGCTAGATGCAGGTGAAAACGTATTAACTGTACGTTATAGCGAATTTTTTCAACATGCTGATAATTCGCACGATATATTAAAATCAGGAGTTGCTGCTATTCGCACTCCAGCACTGATTGATGGTCAAGAGTACCGTTTAGGTCTAGTCAATGCACCAAGAGATTTTGATGCTGCGCAAAAATATAAAGACCAACCAATATTTGGGTTGTATGACAAATCTAATCAATTACTTGTGCAGCAAGCTGGGGCAAAGAAAGAACAAAAATCGATTTTCTCCAATGGTGTATTGGGTAATGCCGTAGATTTTACGAAGAAAGAAGCTGTGCCAGAAAATCAACCGGCACCTGTTTATGCACAATCCGTAACAGTAAAGCCAACGAACGTAGCCGTTCCTGTAGCTGCTCCAAAAAATATAGCTGTTCATCAAAATGGAGTAGATCAACAATTAATTCAGCTTTGGCAGAAGGCTAGTAAAGCTGAACGACAAAAATTCATGAGTTGGTTGGCTGAGCAAGCAAACTAAAGTTACTTTCGTAACTTTATTAGTTTTCTTGAAATCCGCGTTATTTGAAAAGTCCGTTGAATTACGGGCTTTTTAGATTGAAGAATATAAAAATCACCAAGAATTATAAAATTCGTCTTTCATAAAGCAAAATATACGGATATATTGATTTTTAAATAAGCAATAAATTGCTTTTAGTTTAAAAAATATACATTCAAGCGCAATATCGTAGAAATTTCTATGATAGGGGCTTGTGTTTGTTTTGAAACTCTATAGAATACGCTGCATACCGACGCAGACAGCTATAAACATAAGGTTTTGAGTTGTTTGATGTTGTTTTCTTATTTGCTGACGAAGCATTAAGAAGATCATTAAGAGATTATGAAGAACAACTTGTGTGGATTTTTACTGATTGATCGATCGAAATTATTTTCATTGATTAATGGTAGAAATTACTCGAAGTTTATTTGAGCAAATTTTTGTCAGTAATTGATGAGCCAAGATTGGTACCCTTTAAGGTACTATTGATTTTAAACTGAAGAGTTTGATCATGGCTCAGATTGAACGCTGGCGGCAGGCTTAACACATGCAAGTCGAGCGGGAATAGGTAGCTTGCTACCGATTTCTAGCGGCGGACGGGTGAGT
>NZ_VPDB01000022.1:0-48742 GCF_013417925.1 Acinetobacter sp. YH12218 | reverse complement strand
AGGTGCTGCAATGCGCAAGCTTATACATCTGTGTTATGGCGTTTTAAAACATCAGACTGCCTATCAAAGAGATTATTTATTGGTCGAATAATCTCAAAACCTGATTGACTACCAAGACGGTATCTCAGGTCTATAAAAAAATTGTCGTGAATGCTGATAAAACCAAGCTACTTGGTGCAGTATTGGTGGGCTGTGCTAAAGAATACAATGACCTGCTGCAAATGATGCTGAATGGCTTAGACGTTCCTGAAAGCCCAGAAAGCCTAATCATGCCTGGCTATGCACAATCTGCAGGTAAATCGGGCGGAAGCGGTGTCGATCTGTTGCCAGACAGCGCAACGATTTGTTCATGTAACAACGTCTCTAAAGCAGACATTTGTTCAGCCATTGCTGACGGATCGACCTCTTTAGGCGCATTGAAAAAATGCACCAAAGCTGCAACAGCTTGCGGCGGCTGTGCACCATTAGTCACTCAAGTCCTCAAATCTGAGCTTCAGCGTCAAAGTGTCACTGTAAATAACCATTTATGTGAACACTTTGCTTATTCACGCCAAGAGCTCTATCACTTGGTACGTGTGAACGAAATCAAAACCTTTGATGACCTGATTCAACAGCATGGCCATGGTTTAGGCTGTGACATCTGTAAACCGACGGCAGCCAATATCCTAGCGTCATGCTGGAATGACTTTGTACTTAAACCAAGCCATGCAGGCTTGCAAGACAGTAATGACTACTACCTAGGCAACATACAAAAAGACGGCTCTTATTCAGTCGTGCCACGTATGGCAGGCGGTGAAGTTACTCCGGATGGATTAATTGCCGTAGGTCAAATTGCGAAAGAATATGGTCTATATACCAAACTGACAGGTGGTCAGCGTGTCGATATGTTTGGTGCACAAGTGCATCAGTTGCCTGAAATTTGGGAAAAATTGATTGCTGCAGGTTTTGAGTCTGGTCATGCATACGGTAAATCATTGCGTACAGTGAAATCATGTGTCGGCAGTACTTGGTGCCGCTATGGCGTAGACGACTCTGTGGGTTTGGCGATTTTCCTAGAAAACCGCTACAAAGGCCTGCGTTCACCGCATAAATTGAAAATGGCAGTATCAGGCTGTACCCGTGAATGTGCTGAAGCGCAAAGTAAAGATGTTGGCGTGATTGCGACTGAAAAAGGCTGGAACCTTTATGTATGCGGCAACGGCGGCATGAAGCCGCGTCACGCAGAGCTTTTGGCATCAGACTTAGATACGCAAACATTGATCAAATACATTGACCGTTTCTTTATGTTCTACATTCAAACAGCAGACCGTTTGCAGCGTACTTCTGTATGGCGCGACAACATGGAAGGCGGTTTAGATTACCTGAAAGATGTCGTTGTGAATGATTCGCTTGGCGTAGCGGCTGAACTTGAACGCCGTATGAGCCATGTTGTGGGTACATATCAAGATGAATGGCGTACTGCTGTAGAAGATCCTGAAGTACGTAAACGCTTTGTGACTTTCGTGAATGCAAAAGCAGAACAGCAAAATGATCCGCATATTCAGTTTGCATCCGTTCGCGGTCAAATCAGACCCAAAACAGAAGCTGAACGCGATACGACACGCATTCCAGTGGTTGAAGCTTAAGAGAATAACGAATTTAAAACTTCTTTTATTTGATTTACATCCTTATTCGGTTTCTCGCTAAGGCGAAAATGAAAAGATAGTGATCTAAAAGAAGTTTAAAAAGGATCAAGAATATGACAATTTTAAAAGAAATGAATGATTTAGACTGGTTTGATGTTTGTGCATTAGATGATATTACGCCAAATACAGGTGTGGGCGCACTGATTGAAAATCAGCAAATTGCGATATTCCGTGTCGGTGAAGAAAAGCGGGTTTATGCACTGAGCAATCAAGATCCGTTTAGTCAAGCCTATGTTATGTCCCGCGGTATTATTGGTGACTTGCAGGGTGAGCGTGTTGTGGCATCACCCATTTATAAACAGCATTTCAGCCTTGCTACTGGACGCTGCTTAGAAGATAAAGACCAAAAACTCTTGGTTTTTCCAAGCAAAATTGAAAATGGCCGTGTGCTGATTAGTCCAACTGCTCAAAAAACCTATATTACCAATAACGCGCCATCGTCTGAGTTGATGAAACTTGTTTTGGTCGGCAATGGCTTAGCAGGTATGCGTTGCTTAGAAGATCTGCTGGATATGGCCCCAGAGCGTTATGAAATTACGGTCATTGGTGAAGAACCTTGGGGTAATTACAACCGAATTATGCTTTCACCTGTGCTTTCAGGTGATAAAACCATTGAAGATATCATGCTGCATTCACATGCTTGGTATAAAGACAAAAATATCCGTTTTGTAGCAGGTGATGCGGCGGTACGCATAGACCGTCCGCGCAAGCAGGTATACACAGAAAAAGGCTTGGTCATCGATTATGACCGTCTGATTTTAGCAACAGGTTCTAAGCCGTTTATTCCACCAATACCGGGAACTGACTTCAAAGGCGTTTTAAGCTTCCGTGATATTTATGATGTCAACAAAATGCTGGACTACTGCAAAACGAAGAAAAATGCAGTGGTGATTGGCGGCGGTTTATTAGGGCTAGAAGCAGCTTATGGTCTGAAACAGCGTGGCATGAATGTTACGGTATTGCATTTGATGGATCGTATTATGGACCGTCAGCTGGATGAAAAAGCCAGCCTGATGCTGAAATCAGCGATTGAGCAAAAAGGCATTCGGATTTTGACTGCAGCGAATACCCAAGAGTTAATTGGGCAAGATAGTCATGTGACGCAATTACGTTTGCAGGATGGCACGGTATTAGCTGCAGATCTTGTCGTGTTTGCAGTTGGTATTCGTCCAAATATTGCATTGGCACAAAGTGCAGAGCTTCGATGCGGACGCGGTGTGATGGTGAATGACACCATGCAAACCTTTGACCCAAGTATATATGCCGTTGGGGAATGTATTGAACACCGCAGTCAAACCTTTGGTCTGGTTGAACCGCTTTGGGGACAGGCTTTCATTTGTGCATCACATTTGGCTGAACATGGCAGCTTAACCTTCAAAGCGCCCACGGTTCCGACGCAGTTAAAAGTCAGCGGCTGTGATGTATTTTCAGCTGGCAACTTTGAACCGCAGGATGATTTTGAAGACATTATTTTGAATGATGAAAAGCGTCAGATTTATAAACGCATTATTATTCAAAAAGATAGAGTGATTGGCGCTGTGCTGTTTGGCGATACTGAAGACGGTGCATGGTATGCAGAATTGATTTCAGATCAAACTCCAATTTCAAGCATCCGAAACAAATTGCTGTTTGGTAAGGATTTTGCATTAAAGAAAGCAGGGTGATTCATTATTAATCAAAGAATATAGTCACGACCGCGCAATTTCATTTTTAAGAAATTTGTATTTGCGTAGGTGTTGCCTCACTTTTGAAGGATCAAAAGTGACAAAAATCCTTTGTTGGGCGAAGGGTACATCCTATACCCCGCCCAACGGTGGCATCCATGCCACCACACGATAGTTAGTTTTAACTTAAATTTAAATAATTTAGTCATCTTTTGAAATTGGTCGTAACACTCAATTAATTGAGTTTGGAAAAAGGAGCCGGCAGAAGTGAATAGCATCCCGATCGTGGAACTGCATAGCTCCACAGAAAATAAAATTAAAACAACTCAAACCACTTGTCCATATTGCGGTGTCGGCTGCGGCGTGAGCGCAACAGTTGAACAGACAGCTTTAGGGCAAAAAGTGAGCGTAACTGGCGATGCGAACCATCCATCAAACTATGGCAAGCTGTGCATTAAAGGCAGTAACTTAGCCGATACGATGGGATTAGAAACACGTGTTTTACAGCCGATGCTTGGGCGTCAAACATCACCATTTCATACTCGTCAGGCTACAGATTGGAACACAGCAACAGCACTGATTGCCGAAAAATTTCAGCAATGTATAGATCTTTACGGACGTGAAAGCATCGCTTTTTATGTGTCGGGCCAACTGCTGACGGAGGATTACTATGCAGTTAACAAATTTGTCAAAGGCTATTTAGGTACGGCAAATATTGACACCAATTCACGGCTTTGCATGTCATCGGCTGTGGCGGCACATAAGCGTGCATTTGGTGAAGACCTTGTACCAGCTAGCTATGAAGACTTTGAACATACAGATATGGTGGTGTTGGTCGGTTCAAATACGGCGTGGTGCCATCCCGTGCTGTATCAACGCATTATGAAAGCCAAAGAAGAACGTGATTTGTTCGTGGTGGTCATTGATCCGCGCTTTACCAGTACCTGTGAGGCTGCAGATTTGCATTTGCCGATTTTACCGGGGCAAGATGTCGCACTGTTCAATGGTTTGCTGCAGTATTTAGTACAAAATAATCATAGTGATGTAGATTTTATCGCCAAACATACTCAAGGTTTAGCGCAAGCGCTGGAGCAAAGTAAAACAGAAGCTTCTATGACAGCAGTTGCTGAGCGCACAGGTATTTCTTTAGAAAAATTACAGCTATTTTTTGAAAAATTTGCGCAAACTGACAAAGTTATGTCGCTATTTTCTATGGGTGTCAATCAGTCTTCACGTGGCGTGGATAAAGCCAATAGCATTATCAATTGTCATTTGCTGACTGGAAAAATTGGCAAATTAGGCGCGGCGCCGTTTTCAATGACAGGTCAGCCCAATGCAATGGGTGGGCGTGAAGTTGGCGGTTTAGCCAATATGCTGGCAGCGCACTTAGATGTCGATAACTCGGCGCATCAGGCATTAGTACAAGCGTTTTGGCAAAGTCCATTTATTGCCAATAAAGCGGGATTAAAAGCAGTTGATCTGTTTCAGGCTGTAGAAAGCGGGAAAATCAAAGCCATTTGGATTATGGCCACCAATCCTGTTGTGAGCTTGCCAGATGCAGATCAAGTCAAACGCGCTTTAGAGCAATGCGAATTTGTAGTGATGTCGGATATTTGCAAGGACACTGACACAGCAATATATGCAGATGTGCTTTTACCTGCATTGGGCTGGGGTGAAAAAGACGGAACCGTTACCAACTCTGAACGCCGTATTTCACGTCAAACTGCATTTTTAGATGCGCCGGGTGAAGCCAAAGCAGACTGGTGGGCTATTGCACAAGTTGCGAAAAAGATGGGTTATAGCGGTTTTGACTACAGCAGCAGCTATGACATATTTATTGAGCATACCAAATTATCTGCTTATCAAAATGCACCTTTAGATCAACGCGATACAACAGAGTCTTTTCGCTACTTTAACTTGCAGGGTTTAAGTAAGTTATCTGCACAAGATTATGCTGAATTAAAGCCCGTGCAATGGCCAGTTTGGCAGTTAGATCAGAGCGCTGATGCAGTCAGCCGTTTGTTTGCAGCAGGCCAATTCAGCCATGCCGATGCCAAAGCTAAGTTTGTCGCAACAACCGCTATTGACCCTTTGAACAAGATTTGCGGCGAATATCCGCTGGTTTTAAATACTGGCCGTATCCGTGACCAATGGCACACCATGAGCCGTACGGGTTTATCTGCAAACTTGAGTACACATATCGCCGAACCATTTTGTGAAATACACCCGCAAGATGCACTGAAGTTTGGTGTTAAAGATGGTGAACTGGTTGAGGTGAAATCTAACTGGGGCTTATGTATTTTACGTGCACAGGTCAGCAGTCAAATTCGACGCGGTCAAATCTTTGCGCCAATTCATTGGAATGACCAAGTCGCATCGGATGCGCGTATAGGCAAAGTGGTGAATCCTGTGGTCGATGCACTATCTGGTGAGCCTGAATTTAAACATACACCTGTATTTGTACAGCCGTTTTATACACAGTGGCAAGGTGTACTGTATGTACGTGACGGCTTTGAGCAAATGGTGCAAAACACCATTCAAAACACGGTGTGGTGGACCAAAATTAAAACAGCGAAAGCGACACGTTTTGAGTTGGCAGATCGTAAAAAATTTAGAAACACGGTTCAGCAGCTGAAAACATTACTGCCATTTACCGATGAAAGCTTTGAATGGCTGAATTTGGAAGATCAAACTGCCGATTTGAGTCATACCGTGGTGCTGCAAGATGGGCATTTAATTGCCAGTCTATATATTGCGCAACGCTCTATGCTGCCAGACCGTGATTGGATTGCTGGCATGTTTAAGCGTGAACGACTAAGCGCACTGCACCGCAAAGCGCTGCTTGCAGGTCAGCCGATGAACATGACCAACAGTGCAGGTCCGCTGGTGTGCAGCTGCTTTAAAGTCGGTAAAAATACCATTATCGAAACCATTAAAGAAAAGAATATTAGCCATGAAAAACAAGTTACTGCATGTTTAAAGGCCGGCGGCAATTGCGGTTCGTGCTTATCAGAAATTCGAGGCTTAATTAAAGCCTGTCAGACGGAGTACGCAGAATGATGAAGAAAATCACCAAATCAGTAGGCTATCCAGAAACAGACTTGGTTATTTTGGCGGGCGGTCAGGCCCGCAGAATGAACGGCATGAATAAAGTGCTGCAAAAATTTGATAATGAAATTCAGCTGATTAAGATCCATCAGCAGTTGAAATCACGGGCTGAAAATGTCTGGATCAACAGCCATCGCGATCATTCGATTTATAAACGGCTCATTCCCTCGATCCGCTTTTATCAAGATGATGAAGCCGGATTTTTAGGGCCATTGATGGGGATGAAAAGCGCGTGGTCACATGTTGAGTCTGATTATGTTTTGTTTGTCCCGTGCGATGTGACCTATATCCCGAAGAAAGTGCTTTCGAGATTGCATCAGGCCATGCAGCGGGATCCCTTGTGTGAAGTAGCTGTAGTGGAAATTAATGGCAAAGCGCTGTATCCATTTTGTTTGCTGAAACGAAGCAGTCTCACAATGCTGCAGGTGCATCTTGATCAAAAACAGCGCAGTTTGAAGGGGTGTTTTAGTAAAATGCACATGCAAGTTGCACGTTTTCAAAATAATGCACTCTTTTTTCACAGCATTAACTCTCTAGATGAGCTGCAGCAGCACCGTCAGCTGAATTTTCTCTAAAAGCTGTACCTTTTGCAGAGCTTTCATTTCAAATAATGAGCCTAATGTGCTGTTTTTGAACCCAGAGAGAAAATCTACAGCCAATATGAAGCTTTTGAGCATGATATCTAGCGATAAAACAGACTGCTTTTATACCTTAGATAATGGGCTTAACGGCAATTTATATTTTTAATTGCTATTAGTTACTTATAAGTTATTGATTTTGTGTGTCAAAAAAACAAACCAAATCCTCTAAAATAAATATTCAAAAAAGCGCAAAGTTGGAACACTTATTGCAATTTTTACTGCAAGAAAAGAGGGCGCAAAATTTGTACTGTGCAAAGTCAGGGCAAATGACAACGCCATGGAAGATAAACATGAACAGCATGACACAATTACAGCCAGCGACCATTTTTAAGGATCAGTTTGGCCGTGAAAAACGCAAGTTGCGCATTTCAGTGACAGACCGCTGTAATTTTAAATGTGTCTATTGTATGCCTGAACACCCTGAATGGATGAAAAAGCATAATCTTCTCAGTTTTGAATCACTTTACAATTTTTGTGAGTTTATGGTGCTGCGCGGGATTGATCAGATCCGGATCACGGGCGGCGAACCTCTCATACGTCAAGGCGTTGTGCATTTTATTGAACAGCTGCAACAGCTGAGAAAGCTAGGCCTTAAACGTATATCCATGACCACCAATGGACATTATCTGAAACAATATGCACAGGCCCTAAAACAAGCTGGCTTAGATGGCATAAATATCAGTTTAGACAGTTTGGATGAAGCGCAATTTTTTCAGCTGACGCAAAAACAATTACAGCCAGTATTAGAAGGGATTGAAGCGGCTAAGCAAGCGGGCTTTGACATTAAGATTAATACAGTTTTGATTAGAGGTCTAAATGAACAGCAAATCATTGCATTAACAAAATGGGCGCTGCAACAAGGTTTCGAACTGCGGTTTATCGAGTTTATGCCGCTGGATGGTGATCAAAACTGGTCTAAAGCTGCGGTCGTTACCGAACAAGACATACTGGATAAACTCAAGACTGTTTTTGACGTGCAAACATTGCACGGTCAAGGTGCGTCACCAGCCAGATCTTACTTAATCAACGGCTTGCCTATAGGTATTATTTCAACCATCAGCAATTCTTTTTGCGGCAGCTGCGACCGTCTAAGACTGAATGCGCAAGGCGAGTTTTTTAACTGCCTGTTTGCCCGAAAAGGTTTAAATCTCAGTCATGAAATTCAGCAGCTGAAAAGCAGTAAAACAACAGAGTTAATGCCGCTCGATGCAATGGCTTTGCAGCAAAAATTAGGCAGTTATATTTGGCAGAAGGAGCAAGGCTTTCATGCCATAACAGCTCAATCCAGTCCATCTAGAAAAATCAGCATGCATATGATTGGAGGCTAATGATGAGTCAGATCACCATCAAAATAGAATCTTTTGGCGCTATTGAACGCCTGCTGCCAGCGAATTTAAGTCTGACTTGCTTGGCACAGCAGTCGATTGCAGAGGTTTTGCAGCAAGTTACAGATCAATTTCCGGAGTCATTCAGCATGCTTGAACGCTGCGCCTGTGCCATTGGGGAAGATATTGTGCCAAGGCAAACCGCATTGGTGCAGGACAGCACCGTTGTGCTGCTGTCACCTGTGGCGGGAGGCTGAATATGGAGCTCAAGCATATTTCACGCATACAAGATACGGTATTTAGCCAAGCTGATTTTGACAGCATTGAGGCATTTCCTGAATGTGGCGGTATAGGTGTATTTATTGGCGCGGTGCGTAATCACCATGAAGGCAAAGCGGTAAAAGTTTTGAAATATACAGCTTATGCGCCTGTGGCTGAAAAAATGATCCGTCAAATTGAGCGGGAAATTCAAGCCAAATACGGCGTGTCATATGTACGGGTTGTACACCGTATTGGTGCGCTGCAGGTCGGTGATACGGCCATTATCGCAATGGCCTATGCGCCGCACCGCCGTGAGGCTTTTGCAGCCTGTGAAGAAGCGGTTGAACGGGTTAAGCATGAAGTACCGGTGTGGAAAGAAGAGTTTTATATGGATGGCAGCAGTCAATATGTAGAGGGCTGCTGTATTCGTAAGGATCACGCGCCTGAAGTGGCAGATCACGAAACGAAGCATACACATATCCATGGCGAGTCATGTGAACATGCACATCAAAACACCCATCAGACTATGCATTTGAATGCCAATATTTATCAATGGCATCTATAAAACCTCAAATTTAATATTGCACATGCAAATGAATAAGATAAGGACAAAGCAATGAAAAATGTGGGCATGAAAGCGGAAAGTTACCGTGCAGCCATTGCAACTGGAATATTGCATGCACCGCCACATTGCATTGAACTGCTGCGTAATGGCAATACAGAAAAAGGCGACGCGCTGAAAACCGCACGTATTGCAGGTATTTTGGGCGCTAAACGTACAGATGAACTTATTCCGCTCTGTCATCCGCTGCCGATCTACCGTGCAGATGTGGAATATGAATTATTTGAGGCGCATGTCGAAATTAGTGCAGTGGTTGAAACCATTGGCCCAACAGGTGTGGAAATGGAAGCTTTGACTGCGGTCAGTCTTGCCGGTTTAACGCTGTATGACATGCTGAAACCGCATTGTGAACCTGAAGATTTATGCTTAGATCAAGTGAAACTGCAAAAGAAAAAAGGCGGTAAATCACATTTTACCCGTGTATTAAAAGAAAGCTTATCGGCTTCGATTATTGTGCTTTCAGATACAGTTGCTGCCGGTAAAAAACCAGATACTGCGGGGCAAAATGTCCTCGAAATTTTAGAAGAAGCAAACTTCAGCAACATCAGCTATCAAGTGATACCAGACAGTCCTGAACAGCTTTTGGCTCTTGTTGAACAGCATAAGGCGCAATATCCGCTGATTTTGACTGTCGGCGGTACAGGTCTTGGCCCTAAAGATTTAACCGTTGAAACCATTCAGCCACTGTTAAAACGGGAAATTCCGGGTTTGATGGAAGCTTCACGCAGTTTTGGTCAAAAACGCACGCCTTATGCTGCACTTAGCCGCGGTGTTGCGGGCTATATAGATAACAGCCTTGTGATTACATTACCGGGCAGCAGACAGGGTGCAAAAGAATCTCTAACTGCAATTTTACCAGCGCTCATTCATCTCTTTGATGTACAAAAAAATATACCGCATGCTGGAGGCTACCAATGAACCAAGCTGTATTGCATACAGGCTGCGTTGCTGAGGCTGGACTGATTTCAGTGGACGATGCGCTTGCGCTGATTCAGACACATACGCAAAGTTTAGCGCATGAAACTTTGGCGCTTCAGCACGCTTTAGGCCGTTATTTGGCGTCAGATGTGCATTCACAAATTCAGCTGCCTTTATTTGCACAAAGTGCTGTTGATGGCTATGCCATTTGCGCAGTGGGTGAAATTAAAGCAGGCACTCAATTTGAGCTCATTGGAGAAATCCGCGCAGGGCAAACGGCTGAAATAAGCTTAAAAGCAGGCCAAGCTGTCCGGATATTTACCGGCGCGCCGATTCCTGAAGGCACGGTAACTGTGGCGCGGCAAGAAATAGTGAAGGCGGATAGACAGCAGATTGAACTGACTGCAGCCTTAAGCCCGCATGCAGATATTCGAGATGCAGGTGAGGAAATTTCAGTTGGACAATGTTTAGCAGTACGTGGTCAAAAGCTTACCGTTGGATCAATTGCAGCACTCAGTATGGCTGGTATTTCATACTGCGAAGTTTTTGCCTATCCAAAAATTGCTGTCGTAATAACAGGTGATGAAGTTGCGCAAAATATAGAAGATTACCGTGCAGGTAAAATATTTGATGCCAATGCGCCGCTGATTGCAGCATGGTTTCAGTCGCAGCACGTCAAAGTTGAAGTGATTCATATTGCAGATGAAAAACAGGCGGTTTTAGATTTATTCAACCGTTTAAAAGACAGCTTTGATTTAATTTTAACGACTGGCGGCGTATCTGTCGGTGATTATGATTTTGTTCGGCCGGCAGCCTTGGACATCGGTTTTCAGCAAATTTTCTGGAAAGTGAAACAAAAACCCGGCAAACCGATGCTGTTTGCACAATATCGACGTCCTGACAGCAGTTCCTGTTATTTACTTGGACTGCCGGGCAACCCCGCTGCAGTCTATGTCGGCATGCAAATTTATACAGATAGATTATTGAAAGCCCTACAAGGTCAAACACCTGCGCTGGACTGGTTCAGCGCAGTCATGACACATGACCTAAAAGCAGATGCACGTGAGCGGTTTTTAAGAATGTCGGCGCACTTTGATAAGCAAGGCAAACTTCAACTAACCAGCCTGTCTAAGCAGCAGTCACATATGCTAAGCAATTTAATGCAAGCTAATTGCATTGTTCGGATTCCTGCAGGGCGACCAGTGCAAGCAGGACAAGTCCTTCAAGGCTTATTTATTCAGGATTAGGAGTTTGCTATGCATTTCAAATACATCTTAGCAGCAGGACTAAGCTTCATTGCTGGCGCATCACAGGCGGAAACGGTAAAAATTTATGCTGCAGCCAGTTTAAGCAATGCTATTGCCGATATTGCAATGCAATATCAGGCACAGAATCCAGACATCAAAATTGTACCGGTATTTGGTGCATCTTCTGCTTTAGCCAAGCAAATTGAAGCCGGTGCACCAAGTGATTTGTATTTTTCAGCAGATGTGGACTGGATGAATTATTTGGTGCAAAAACAGAAAATACCTGCAAAGCAAGTATTCAACATGCTAAGCAATGATTTGGTGCTGATTACGCCTAAAGCGGTGAATATGCAATTTAAAGCCGTGCCGCAGTTTAATTTTGCCAAGGCATTCAAAGGTCACTTATGTACAGGGCAAATGGAGTCTGTACCTGCTGGAAAATATGCCAAACAAAGCCTAACCAAGTTGGGCTGGCTATCAAGTTTGAATGGAAGGATTGTCGGGACAGATGATGTACGATCGGCTTTGGCTTTTGTTGAACGCGGTGAGTGCCAAGCGGGGATTGTTTACCGTACCGATGCGCTGATCAGTTCTAAAGTTAAAATAGCCGGGATTTTTCCAAATCATACTCATCAACCGATCATTTATCCATTGGCTTTAACACATCAAGGCGCAGCTAAACCTGAGGCCGTGAAGTTTTACCGTTATCTTAAAGACCATGCGCAAAGCAAAATGCTTTTTAAGCATTATGGTTTTGGCGTGAAAGGCTAAAGTATGCTTAGCCCAGAAGAGTGGAGTGCGCTGTATCTTTCAGCCAAAGTTTCCATTTGTGCGACTTTATTTTGCTTGCCATTTGCAATTGCACTGGCATGGGTTTTAGCACGTTATGATTTTCATTTGAAGTTTATAGTTGAAGCTTTACTGCAAATGCCCATGGTATTGCCGCCAGTCGTTTTGGGTTATCTGTTGTTGATTTTATTTGGTTCAAATGGCTGGATTGGACAGATGTTAAATGCATGGGGAATACAGTTGGCATTTAATTGGAAAGGTGCAGTACTGGCTTCCATGATTGTAGCTTTTCCGCTGATAGTGCAGCCGATCCGCTTGTCTTTCCAAATGATCAATCAACAGCTGGAACAGGTTGCAGGTTCACTAGGCGCACATCCATTACGGGTATTTGCTTCGATTAGCTTGCCGCTGGCTTTACCAGGGATTTTAATTGGCAGTATTTTGGGTTTTAGCCGCAGCTTAGGTGAATTTGGCGCGACCATTACTTTTGTGGGCAATATTCCAGATGAAACCCGAACCATTCCTATCGCCATTTATTCGCTGATACAGCAGCCAAATGGTGAAGAGGCCGCAATGCGTTTAGTGATCCTTTCATTGCTGGCGGCTTTTGGCGCATTGATTGCCAATTATTATATTTTACAGCGCTATCAGCGAAAACTCGGAGCCGGCCATGCTTCAGTGTGATTTTCAGTTTCAATATGCAGATTTTCAATTGCAGGCTCGGCTGCAGATGCAGGATCAGCTGCTGGGCATTATGGGGCCATCAGGCAGCGGCAAATCTACGCTGCTGAAAAGTTTGGCCGGTCTGCTGCAGCCCCAGCAAGGTTATATATCGCTGAATCAGCGTGAAGTGTTCAACATAGCGCAGAAGATTAATGTGCCGATGCATAAACGCCGTATTGCGTTAATTTTCCAAAAAGCATGGCTTTTTCCGCATATGGATGTGCAGCAAAATTTGCAATATGCAGAGAACTTAGCTGCTCAGGAAAATGCACAATTTCAGTTTCAGCAAGTAGCGCATCTGCTTGAGTTGAAGCCACTGCTCAAACGGCGGGCACATGAACTATCTGGCGGAGAGGCGCAGCGTGTTTCCATAGGCCGGGCATTGCTGTCACAGCCTGATCTGCTGCTGTTAGATGAACCGCTGACAGGACTTGACCGCAGGCTGAAAGATCAAATATTGCCATTTTTAAACACGGTGAAAGAACAGTCGGCGCTGCCGATGATATATGTCACGCATCATAGTGATGAGTTAGATTATTTAAAAGCCCATATTTTGCATCTAGAAAATGGTCAAATAAGTTTTTAAATAAATATAAATTATATAAGTAATAACAGTAAATTAGATGAAAAAATGGCATTAAGCTGCATCTTAAAGTTTTGATTAGAACTATGAAAAACTCATTTTCTAGATTAAATTGTTACAAAACAAGGGAGAACACAGCGTTTTCCCTTTTTTATTCCTAATGATCTTGGAAATAATGATTTGTACGACTGAACGTGCAGACAGGGAATCTAATCGATGCATGATGATAGCTTAGCCACACATAATTCAACTGCAAAACTGGGTGCAGGGCTATCTAATCGGCATATCACGATGATCAGTATCGGTGGTGTAATTGGTGCTGGACTGTTTGTTGGATCATCTGCTGCGATTGCAAAAGCAGGGCCTGCCGCCGTTCTTGCTTATATTACTACCAGTATTTTGGTTTTTTTAATCATGCGAATGTTGGGAGAAATGGCTGTAGCTCAACCTGACACCGGCTCATTTTCAACCTATGCAAGAAAAGCCATTGGGCCTTGGGCGGGCTTTACCATCGGATGGTTATATTGGTGGTTTTGGGTTTTAGTTATTCCAATTGAAGCAATCGCTGGTGCAGAAATTCTGCATGCATGGTTTCCATCAATATCCAGCGCTGTCTTTGCGACATTCTTTATTGTGCTTCTCAGTTTAGCGAACTTTTTTAGTACTCGGAGTTTTGGTGAGTTTGAATTTTGGTTTTCTCTGATAAAAGTCTTGGCTATTGTAATTTTTATCGGCATTGGACTCACCGCCATATTGGGGTTTTGGCCCTTAGCACCTGACGTGAGTGGTGTAGAAAATCTGTTTAAAAATGATGGATTTATGCCAAATGGCCTGGGTGGTGTACTTTCAGCAATATTGATTTCAGCATTTTCATTCTTTGGTGTAGAAATACTGTCTATCGCTGCAGCAGAATCAAAAGATCCTGAACAAAAAATTAAACGTGCAACCAATTTAGTACTGTATCGGGTCATCTTATTTTTTGTGGTTTCAATTTTTATAACGGTTGCACTGGTAGATTGGCGTTCACCACAATTACAACAATTAGGCACCTTCCAGTATGTCTTGGTCAGCTTAAATATCCCACAATCAAAATTGATTATTGATAGTGTGGTCTTTATTGCGGTTGCAAGTTGTATGAATGCCGCACTTTATAGTTCTTCAAGGATGTTATTTTCATTGGGGACACGTAAAGAAGCACCTCAATGGGTCACATCCATTAATGCCTCTGGTGTACCTGCAATTGCAGTATTTGCATCGTCTGTAGTGGGCTTAATTTGCTGTGCAGTCAATTATTTATTTCCAGGCCAAGTATTTGGATTTTTACTGTCTACAACAGGTTCAATTGCCTTATTGGTTTATTTAGTGATTGCATTTTCACAGCTTAAATTGAGAACACAAATCGAAAAAAATGGAACTGAGGTTGCGTTTAAAATGTGGCTATTTCCATGGCTCACATGGGCAGTCATTTTGGTGATCTTAAGTGTGCTGATCTATATGTTTTTATCTCCAGCCTACAGTTATGAAACTTCATTATCTTTAGGTGTTACGACATTGGTGGTTATCTGCGGCTTAGTTGTGACAAGAAAATCTAGAGTAAAGAATGATTCCGAACTGAATTAAAAATAAAGGTTTCGCCGATAAAAATCGTAATCATGAACCAATGGATTGTCTTTAGCATGTGCCGTGTCAGGGGATTAAAGCGAATGCCTTACGTTATATCTCTATGGCAATCCATTTTTAAGACAAATTCAAAGATTCACTTGACCTTCGACCGACTCCAAGCTTTATAATCGTTAAAATTTTCTTGATTGATGCAATATGCGTTCTGCGACATGGATAACAGTCTTAGTTGGATTGTTCATGTTCCAAAGCCTTTGGAACGTGGCAGCCGCTTTCTGTGTGCATGAAGAGCAAACTCAAGTTGTTCAAAGCTATCATTTTGGTCATCATCAAAATATCTTATGCGTTAGCAATGAAACCGATCCACAGCATTCGTTGCATCAAGCATCTGATGAATCCAGTAGCAAACCAGTCAAAAATATCGCTAACGATCTGCAACTCGGTGAAGATCATCAAGACCATTTACCGTCTATGACGCATTTGATTGTACAAAACCAACAATCGATTCTTTTTATTGCACATCAGAGCTTTGAATATTCGCCAAAATTTGTTTGGAAGAATCTTTATCAAGCCCCTGATTTATTACTGCAAACACCTCCTCCTGTTTATGCCCCGCTAATGGCGGGGTAGCCTAAAACATTCCTGCCACTTTTTTTAATAAATGAGTGGGAAAAATCATGTCTTTATATTTTACGGCGTTTATACGTCTAGGCTTAGCTGTCGGTATTTCGACGGCCTTACAAAGTACGTTTGCCGAAAATGTCAGTAGTTTTGAATCTGCATTTGCCAAAGTACAAAACTACCAAGCCCAAACTGATATTTGGCAACAACAACAGCAAATCTCTGATTTTAATGTGCGTCAAAGCAAGCTCTGGCAGAACCCAAGTCTATCGATTGAACAAAATGGTTTTGGTAAAAATCAAGATCAAGAGCTCAGTATCGGAATTAGCCAGCCATTGGATGTATTCGGTCAGCGTAAAATCAATCAAGCACTCGCGAGTACCTCTGCACAGCAAATTCAGTTGCAACAGCAGATTTGGAATGCGCAAAGTCAGCTGATTGTGAAGTTTGCATGGTCACAGCTAGCCATCGCTCAAAATGAGCAATCGATTTACGCTACACAGCTCAAACTCAGTAAATCTAATTTGGACAGTGCGCAAAAACGCTATCAAGCAGGCAGTATCGCTTTGGTGGATGTGGAGCGCGCTCAAATTGAAGCATTGGAAATACAGCGTTTATACCAACAGGCAGTTTTAAAACAGCAAACTGCGGCACGTCAGCTTTCTAATTTATGGGGTGAATCCACGTCGCAAATCGCGTTGAATAACAGCGTTACGCCTTGGCCTGAACAGAGCCAAAGTTTAGTTGAATGTAATTTATCGGAAGGTTGGTTACAAAAATTGTATGCCTTGAATATTCAGCAGGCAAATCAGCAAATTGAACATTTAAAAGTACAGGCACGCCCAAACCCAACCCTAAATATGGGCATGTCACGTACCAAATCTCCAACTGACGCCAATGATACGGCCTTGGTACTTGGTGTGGATATTCCGCTCAATATTTTTAACCGCCAGCAATATGCCATTCCAATGGCGCAAAAACAGCAAATTTTATTAAATCATCAGCAACAGCGCGAGTTAAAACAGCAAGTTTTAGATATTGCCAATAGCATTCACCAGCTTAAAGGTCTGCGTATGCAGTTTGATGCCACAGGCAATCAGATTGGTTTGGCTGAAAAGGTTCAAAACCGAACTTTGCAAGGTTTTCAGGCAGGTAAATTTGCTATTACAGACGTACAGCAAACCACAAAACAACTCCAAGACCTTCGACTTAGCCAAATGCAAATTTTGGCGCAGGCTTGGCAAAGCGCACTCAGTGCTGAAGCCTTAAGTATTGGAACCAGTTATGAAGAAATCAGCCGTTCAGATGCTTATAGCCAACTCAATAAGAAAGCCATTGAGGCATCCCAAAATCTCATCAACAGCGCATCAGCACAATAAGGCAGTTAATCACATGAAAATTAAACAAGATGGAAAAATTTCACAGCCTTTGATGATTGCAGTTTTGGTTGGCCTAACGCTGATGCTGTGTACTGCTATTTGGTTAAGTACAAATAAATCCGATGCGGATAAAACTGAGTCGGAAGGTGAAAATAGCGAAGCCAAAAAGAGTGATACTGAAGCAGAACATGCGGAAGAAGGTGAACTGCAACTCACCACTCAACAAATGGTGGAACAAGGAATTAAAATTGCGACTGTAGAAAATGGTCTGGTCGAAAATATTATTCAATTGCCGGGTAAATTGGCGGTCAATACAGATCAGCAGGCACATATTTCCCCAAACTTCAGCGGTCATGTCGAACAAGTCAGTGTAGCACTCGGTCAAACTGTACAAAAAGGTCAAACTTTAGCTGTGCTGTCAGTACCTGAATTGATTGATCAGCAAGCCAATTTACGTATGGCAGAAGCCAATTTAGATTTAGCCCGTCAAGATTATCAGCGTGAGCAAAAGCTATGGTCTCAAGGAATTTCTGCCAAACAGGACTTCCAGCGTGCTGAAAATGCCTATCGTCAGGCTCAAATTAGCGTACAGTCAGCACAATCGCGCTTACAAGCTTTGGGCGCGAATAGCGGTCAAAACGGACGATTTATCATTCGTGCGCCTATTGCAGGTGTAATCAGTCAAAAAGATATTGTGGTGGGTGAAAATGTGCAATTGGCAGACCAATTGTTCACCATCGAACAGCTTAAAGATTTGTGGCTGGAATTTAACTTAGCTCATCAATATTCCGCACAATTACAAACGGGTCAAATCGTCTCTTTCAAAATCAATAGTTCAGATCAGCTCTATAGCGCAGAGGTACAAAGCCTGACGTCAAAGGCAGATGTGCAAACGGGACGCTTGGTGGTACGTGCCAAATTAAAACAACAATCTGCTGAGCTTCGCCCGAATGTGATGGTCAACGTGCTATTGGCAGATTCAGGTACTAAAAATGTATTACGGGTGCAAAAGTCCGCCGTGCAAAGCATAGAGGGTAAAGACAGTATTTTTATTGTTGAATCTGAACAAAAAGGTCAAGTGCATTTAAAAGCGCAAGCGCTAAAACTTGGACAAGCATCCAGTGATGGGCAATGGCTAGAAGTGATTTCGGGTCTTGAGGCAGGGCAAAAGTATATTTCCCAAGGCAGTTTTTTACTGAAATCGGAACTGGAAAAAGACGAGGCTGGCCATGAACACTAATTCAGAGAATCCGAACACAAATTTACCAAAGCCAGCAGGTCTATTCGAACGCATTATTCAGTTTTCAATTCAAAATGCAATTTGGGTGATGCTGTTTGTCTGCACATGGATTGCCGTCGGGATTTACAGTTATCAAAAACTGCCGATTGATGCAGTACCTGATATTACCAACACCCAAGTGCAAATTAATACGCAGGCCAATGGCTTTACAGCGTTAGAAGTTGAACAGCGGATTACTTATCCGATTGAAAATGCGATGGCAGGTATTCCAGATTTGGAGTTGACCCGTTCTATTTCCCGTTATGGCCTGTCACAAGTCACGATTGTCTTTAAAGACGGTACGGATATTTACTGGGCACGTCAGCAAATTAATCAGCGGGTACAGGAAGTTCAGTCGTCATTGCCAGCTCAGGTTTCTCCGACGATGTCGCCCGTTTCGACAGGTTTGGGCGAGATTTATCAATGGGTGCTGAAAGCAGAACCCAATGCAAAAAAAGCAGATGGTACGGCATATAGCGCGATGGATTTGCGTGAAATTCAGGACTGGATTGTGCGTCCGCAATTACAGCGTGTACAAGGTGTTGCCGAGGTCAACAGTATTGGTGGTTTTAATAAAACCTACGTGGTTTCACCTGATTTAAACCGCATGCAACAGCTGAACCTGTCATTAGAACAATTACAGCAAGCGCTTACAGAAAATAATGAAAACCGTGGTGCAGGATTTATTGAGGAAAATGGTCAGCAGTTAACAGTTCGAGTGCCGGGAACCTTAAACACCATTTCAGATATTGAAAACACCATGATTGACAGCCCAAATGGCAGTCCAATTCGGGTGGGTGATATTGCGCAAGTCTCGATAGGGCATGATTTGCGCACAGGTGGTGCAACCTATAACGGAGAAGAAACGGTTTTAGGTATTGCCATGATGGCTATGGGACAAAATAGCCGAACTGTCTCGAAAGCTGTAGATTCCAAAATTAAAGACATTCAAGCCAGCTTACCCAAAGGGGTAAAAATTGAAACAGTGTATGACCGTACCACATTGGTGGAGAAAGCGATTAAAACCGTTCAAAAGAACTTGGTTGAAGGCGCAATTCTAGTCATCATCATTTTATTTATCTTTTTAGGCAATATCCGTGCAGCACTCATTACGGCCTGTGTTATTCCGCTGTCAATGCTGTTTACCTTAACCGGCATGGCACAAAAGAATATCAGCGCGAATTTGATGAGCTTAGGTGCGCTGGATTTCGGGATTATTGTTGATGGTGCTGTGGTCATTGTTGAAAACTGTATCCGCCGCTTGGCGCATGCACAGCAAACATTAAAGCGTCCATTAACGCAAAATGAACGTTTTAAAGAAGTCTTTTTGGCTGCACGTCAGGCGCGCCGTCCGCTGATATTCGGTCAGTTAATTATTTTAGTGGTTTATTTGCCAATTTTTGCTTTAAGTGGTGTAGAAGCAAAAATGTTCCATCCGATGGCATTAACTGTGGTATTGGCACTTGTGGCGGCGATCATTCTGTCTATTACATTTGTACCTGCTGCTGTAGCGCTTTGGGTGAAAGGTGAAATTAAAGAAACAGAAAGCCGTTGGATGAATTGGCTGAAAAAGCAGTATCTTCAAATTTTAAATAAAGCCTTTCATTACAAGGCTGTAGTGATGACTTTTGCACTGTGTTTACTGCTCATTACTGGGCTTTTAAGCACCAAAATTGGCAGTGAGTTTGCACCACAGCTGAGTGAGGGTGATTTTGCAGTTCAGTTGATGCGCTCACCAAGCACAGGCCTAGAAGAATCATTAAAAATGCAGGAGAACGCTGAGAAATTGCTGCTGAAAAAATTTCCAGAGATTCAGGCTGTATTTGCTCGTACAGGTACAGCAGAAGTGGCAACCGATGTAATGCCTCCGAACATTTCCGATGGTTATATTATGCTCAAACCACGTAATGAATGGCCGAACCCTAAAGAAAGTGTGGATGAACTGCGTGGCCGTATGGTGGCTTATGTGGCTACGATTCCTGGCAATAACAGTGAGTTTTCTCAACCGATTGAACTGCGCTTTAATGAGTTGATCTCAGGTGTGCGTAGTGATGTGGGCATTAAAATATTTGGCGATGATATGCAAGTGCTCAACACAGAAGCCACTAAAATCGCCAAAATTATGCAGCAAGTTGCGGGGAGCAGCGCCGTAAAAGTTGAACAAACTTCAGGTTTACCTTTATTAAATATTGAAATAGATAAGGCTTTGGCTGCGCAATATGGTTTAAGCGTTAAATCTATACAGGATACTGTGGCAGCCAGTGTCAGTGGACAAAGTGTAGGAGAGATTTTAGAAGGTGATCGCCGTTTTGATTTTGTTATTCGTTTAAATGATCAAGATCGTAATGTAAGTACGATTTCACAACTACCGTTAAAGTTGCCAAATGGTGGCAGTATTGTACTCTCAAATGTTGCCATAGTCTCTAATGTAGATGGGATCAATCAAGTCAGCCGTGAGAATGGTAAACGCCGTATTGTAGTGACTGCCAATGTTGAAGGCCGTGATTTAGGTTCTTTTGTGGCGGATATGCAGACTCAGCTGAAACAATATGCATTACCAAGCGGTTATTGGATTGAATATGGCGGTCAATTTGAAAACCTTGCATCTGCCAAAGCAAGAATGCAAATTGTCATTCCTTTAGCACTACTGACCATCTTTATTTTATTAATGGCAGTATTTCATAATGTGAAAGAAAGTCTGCTGGTCTTTACTGGCGTACCATTTGCCTTAACGGGCGGTGTACTGTTTCTTTGGTTTAGGGATATTCCACTTTCGATGTCGGCGGGTATAGGTTTTATTGCGCTCTCAGGCGTTGCTGTGCTGAATGGTCTAGTCATGCTGACCTTTATTAAAGAGCTAAGGGACAAATATCCATTACATGAAGCTGTATGGCAGGGCGCTGTACTTCGATTACGCCCAGTACTGATGACCGCCTGTGTTGCCTCTTTAGGTTTTGTACCAATGGCTTTGGCAACAGGTACAGGTGCAGAAGTACAACGGCCTTTAGCGACTGTGGTGATTGGCGGTATTCTTTCTTCTACCTTGCTGACCTTGGTGCTATTGCCCGTGCTCTACCGCTGGCTTAATACAGCTCGATCTAAATAACCTAGACTAATCAATCTAGGTCAAAACGATATTGCATTAACCCATACGGTTCATTCATTAGACAGAATGGATCGTATGGACTCAGGATCCATCAATATTTAAAATCAGCAAATCAGCAAATCAGCAAATCAGCAAATCAGCAAATCAGCAAATCAGCAAATCAGCAAATCAGCAAATCAGCAAATCAGCAAATCAGCAAATCAGCAAATCAGCATAAGCCGATACTCACCTGAATTTTCAACAGGTGCGCGGTGCACACAAGGCAAAACGTGCTGTGTAGGATGATCCACCGCTAAACGCCATAGATGACCATTTCCTAGATTTACAGGGACAGCACTTTCTTTGAGCTGATAATGTAAATCAAAAAAATATTCCGCTAAAAAATCATCAAATTCTGAGGTAGGGCCATCGTACAAATCTTTAAGTTGTTCTCGTATTTTAGGAATTAAGATTCTTTGTGTCACTTGATCATTTGGCACAATATCACTGGAAGCACCATAATATGTACATAAAAAGGTATCGGTAGCGATAGGTGATCGATCGACATGAAAGGAATAAACATCGGTTGAGATGAAATCGAATTCATCATCTCGTTCATAACATTTGAGCAAGTTCAACGAAGGTGATGCACCAAATTCTGTTAATTGTTGCAGATCATTTAAAATAACTTCTCTGGCTAAATGGCCTTGCGATGAAAGTGTTAACTTCATCAGATCATCTATAGAAATTTCGGTTATATTTTCAATCAGTTCGAGTTTTTCGACTATTTCTTTAAAGTCGCCTTGTATGCTGCGTTGCCAGCAAAGCGCATTCATTTGACCTTCGAAATGACGATGAATCAATTCAGAAAATGTAGTGACTACACCAATTTGAGGATGCTGGGAAAAAGTATTGCTCATAATAGGGATCAATTTAAATCTGAGGCGAAGATACTGCGTACAAGGAAGTGCTAGAAGGATTAAGCAGTTTCATTTTATCTTAAAACACAAACTGCTATACAAAATTATTCGAGCATAGGCATTCATCGTTACGCTTTCTGTTTGGCTTTTTGGCGTAAGACATACAAATATAAGCTTTCTACTTTTTCACGTGCCCAAGGTGTAGTACGTAAGAATCGTAGTGATGATTTAACGCTTGGATCTATGCAAAAACATCTAATTTCAATTTTGCGGCTTAAGCTTTCAAAACCACCGTAGTAATCCAATAATTCATCCAAGATGTCAGCAAGTTTTTTGCCGTGTAAAGGGTCATTGGAGGTGCTCATATTAGATCAATCATATTTTGGGAGACCATTATTATAACCTGAGCGAGTTGAAAAAATGAGAGGGTTTGAATTTAAACATCAGGAACGTCAGATTCGCCAATTGATAAGATTCTGATTTCGGCATAACGTATATTATGTTCATTAGCGTACTCGGCATCGTGAATGATAATTTTACAGATTCACGATGTCGAGCTGTGGCAACGGATGCGTTGTGTAGGCCACAGTCTTGGATATGCTAATTAACTTATGTTCACCTATAATATAGTTCACAATTAAATTTATCTTTAATAAACAACAAATTTAATTACTTAGAGTACTAAAGTTATAACTTGTAAAATATTTGGTTCATGAACCTAGCTATGAATAGATATTTTCCTACTAAAAAGGTCTTAAGAATAGACTAAATTTGTCTAGAAGAGTGGGGGCTATTCACACCTCATTGAAACCCCTTTAAGAAAGGGGATGCCGATCCTCTATATCACCAACGGTGGATGAAGCTTGTCAGCATTCTTAAATATTTATCGTCACCATCACGGCATAGACGTGCGCTTATGGTAAGTCACACTTACATAACTTAGACTTAGAAGATTTGGTGGCTTTAACTATTAAAGCTGTAGTAATGGCATGGGTACACCATCCAGCGACAAACTGGGTGTTAAAGCTAGGTAAGTGAATTACTAGACTTCACTGTAGTTAGTTCTCAATTTTAAATTTTATTAAAGGAAGTATGAAAATCAAGCTTCCTTTTCAATCTGTTTCACAATAAAACTTTAGAGTTGAAGCAACAGATCAAATCTAAATCATATTTGAAAAATAATTACGGTGGATACTGTCCTGTGGTAATAACTCTAATAAACGCTGTACCGCATCAATTCGGTCATGTGTTTGTCCAATAATTCTTAATAATTGATCGATATCCTTTATTTGATAGATCAACTGGCTCAAACGGGCATCAAAACAATGTCTCCAAGTGCTGAGTAAAGGGCTTTCTGATTTAGAGAGAAAGCTACCTTTATATAGTGAGAATGTACTGGAAATAAGATTTGCATTTAATGATTGTTCAGCACATAAAAAATCACATTGGACTTCACAACTAAGCCTATAAATGCGAGCCTCAATTGAATGAGGTAATAGGCTACGAAGTTGTGAAAGCTCAGCCTTTAGGGTTTTTAGGCTGACACTACGCTCACCATAAAGGGCATAGTGTAACTCTTCTAAGCCAATTCCATGGGGATGCAAAGCTAAAATGCAAAGTATTTCAATTTGACGGTGACTCAAGTTTAAAGTTTGCCCATTAAATTGAACCCAAGGCGAACCTAGCGCTTTAATGTATAAAAAATTTTTCTGTTCAAATTTTATGGCACGCTGTATTAAGTCTGCACAGCGTTCCACAGCAAGAATGCCTAGAGGGGTATGTTTTTTATATTTTGTGGAAAGATTGATAATGCCATGAAATTGACCTGAAGTCGGATCCCAGATAGGTGCTGCATAACAGACCCAATCACGAACGCTGTCCATTTGGTTTTCATGAGAATAGACGCAACTTGATATTTGGCTGTTTAACGCCATACCAATCGCATTGGTTCCAACTGCCTGTGTAGACCAATGCCCACCCTCAATAAAATGAACCTGTTCGGCAGAAGAAAGCATTGCAGAACTACTCCATGTCCATAAGAGAGTCCCGTGATGATCTGTAAGACCAATCGCCATATCTGAATCTTCCGCTATTTTGAGTAAGTCAGCATAATTATGCTGAATAGAGCGGCGGAATAAAGACGTTTGATCTTCTTGAGGCAATGCTAAAACAGGGGCAGCATGTACAGTAGTTTGATTAATTAAATGCGTCGTTTGCAGCTGTTTTGCAGATGCGGTATTGAACAGGTTCATATCATATTCCTTTATGATGAGACTGTAATATTTTTAAACTTTAGAAATGAGCTTCAAAATTTATGGTCATTTACGTCATTTCTTCTTGCTTCGATTTTAAATGCTTTTTTCTTTGCTTGGTTAAATTAGATCTTTTGGCTTTACCAGTCCTTGAGCTACTTTAAAAGTGTTCTTATGAGCTGAAAATGGCTATTTCCATCTGAAATGTTAATAAACGTAAATAGGATGAAAATTCATTCGCTCATGTAAGGGCTAGGCACAGCTTCACCATGATGCTGACGGTCTGCAAAATAACTTGATCGTACTAATGGCGCACTCCAAATATTTTTAAACGCTAAGCGCTCTCCATGAGTTTGATAATGTTTAAACTCTTGCAATGTAACAAAACGATGAATTGGCGCATGTGATTTGGATGGCTGTAGGTATTGGCCGATTGTGACATAATCAATTTGATAATCTTTCAAATCATTTAATAACGCAATAACCTCAGCTTCAATCTCTCCTAAACCAACCATCAAACCACATTTCGTTGGGATATCAGGGCAGTAGTGTTTAAATTTCTTAAGTAAATTCAATGAATGCTGATAGTCAGCGCCTGGTCGCATGGCTTTATACAGGCGTGGCACGGTTTCAATATTGTGATTAAAGACATCGGGTGGGTTTTGGCTCAGAATTTTAAGTGCAATATCTGCGCGACCACGAAAATCAGGAACCAAAACTTCAATCAAAGTGTCTGGACTAGTTTGACGAATTTCTCGAATGCAATCTGCAAAATGCTGTGCACCACCATCTTTTAAGTCGTCTCGATCAACAGAAGTAATCACGACATACTTTAAGTTTAGATTCTTGACTGTTTCAGCCAGATGCTTTGGCTCATAAGGATCTAGGATATTAGGACGACCATGTGCGACATCACAGAATGGACAGCGGCGAGTACAAATATCTCCCATGATCATAAACGTTGCAGTCCCTCCGCTAAAGCATTGCGGCAAATTGGGGCAGGCCGCTTCTTCACAAACCGTATGTAGTTCCTGTTGTCGTAATAAATCCTTAATGATTTGAACTTCCTCAGGTTGACTAATTTTAGTCCGAATCCATTCTGGCTTTTTCGGTGTCGTTTCCGTTGGAACAACTTTAATTGGAATACGCGCCATTTTTTCAGCGCCACGTAGCTTCTTTCCAGTTAATACTGTGTTATTTAAATCCATTACAAACACTCCATCATTTAAAATAATTAATATATACCCTGATATTAAATAAACTGATTTAAATGGATTAATAATATTAAAACAGGGCAAAAAACTTATCATATAAAACAAAGGTTGGTTAAAGGTTTGTTTTTGTATGTGATTGAACTATTGTAAAATTTTACAAAAATTTTTAATTTCATAACCTTCTGTTTTTAATATTTATCTCATCTTTTTATGCATTATATTTTTTTAGTCTAATATGAAATTAAATAAAAATATTCTTATATAAATATACGATTTAAAAATCCAATTATTCAATTTTGGATTTTCTTTTAAGCGTAGTGAATAAGGAACAAATATATGCAATTAACGGAAGAGCAATTGCTAGCAGCATACAAAAGAATGCGCGACATTCGTGAATTTGAGGATCGACTTCACGATGAAAACAATACAGGTGATATCCCAGGTTTCATCCATCTCTATAGCGGTGAAGAAGCTGTTGCAGTAGGGATTTGCGAAAATTTAACAGATAAGGACTTCATTACATCAACACACCGTGGGCATGGACATTGTATTGCTAAGGGCTGTGACATTCACGCCATGATGCTAGAAATTTTTGGTAAAGATGATGGTTTGTGTCGTGGTAAAGGCGGCTCAATGCACATTGCGGATTTAGATAAAGGCATGCTCGGTGCAAACGGTATTGTAGGTGGTGGTCCACCTTTGGCTATTGGGGCAGCTTTAAGTGCTAAAACACTCAAAAATGGTGGGATTGGTCTATCTTTTACCGGTGATGGCGGTTCAAATCAGGGCTTAACTTTTGAAGCCATTAATATGGCTGTTGTGTTAAAGCTCCCTGTGATTTTTGTTTTTGAAAATAACGGCTTTGGTGAAGGTACTGCACATGATTATGCCGTAGGCAGTAAAGACATTGCAGGCCGAGCAGCAGGTTTTGGCTTACCCGCTGAAAAAGTAGATGGAACAGACTTTTTTGCTGTGTATGAAGTTGCACAAAAAGCCATTGAACGTGCCCGCCGTGGTGAAGGCCCGAGTGTGATTGAAACAGTAACCAACCGTTTTTATGGACATTTTGAAGGTGATCCGGGACTTATTCGTTCCAAAGAAGAACTGGATTATGTCAAAGAACATAAAGATCCATTGAAGATATTTCGTGAAAAAGTCAAAGGCAAAATTGACGAAGCCAAACTGGATGCGATTGACGCTCAGTCTAAAGCCAATGTAGACGATGCCGTTGGAAAAGCACGCGCAGCTAAGTACCCAGAAGTCTCTCAGTTACTTACTGATGTTTACGTCTCTTACTAAAGGAATAGTAGAAAAATGCCAAATAAAAGTTATCGAAATGCGATTAAAGAAGCAATTGAATTAGAAATGCGCCGAGACCCAAGTGTTATTGTGGTTGGTGAAGATGTTCGTGGTGGGCATGGTGGCAAAAATACCGATGATAATAAGCTGGAAGGTTTTGGCGGAGTACTTGGTGTAACCAAAGGCCTATGGACTGAATTTGGCTCTGAACGAGTCATTGATACGCCAATTACAGAATCTGCGATTATTGGTATGGCGGCAGGTGCTGCTGCTACAGGTTTAAGACCTGTGGCAGATTTAATGTTTATGGATTTTTATGGTGTGTGTTATGACATGTTGTATAACCAAGCGGCGAAATTCCGCTACATGTTTGGTGGCAAAGCCAAAGCGCCACTCGTTGTACGAGGCATGATCGGTGCAGGTTTTTCCGCAGCAGCGCAGCATTCTCAGTCGCCATATAACGTGTTTGCCTCAGTGCCAGGCTTAAAAGTGGTGGTGCCTTCAAGTGCCTATGATGTAAAAGGGTTGTTGATTCAAGCCATTCGAGATGACGACCCAGTAGTCTTTTGTGAACACAAGTTGTTGTACGACATTAAGAGAGAAGTGCCAGATGAGTCCTACACTATTCCTTTTGGTGTCGCAAATTACACCCGTGAAGGCACAGATATCACCATTATTGCCTTAAGTTTGATGGTGCATCGTGCCAATGAAGTCGCTGATAAGCTCGCAAAAGAAGGCATTTCGGTTGAAGTGGTTGACCCTAGAACCATTTCACCATTAGATGAAGATGGCATTTTAGAGTCAGTAGCTTCAACAGGCCGTGTGGTGATTGTAGATGAATCAGCAGCACGTTGTGGTTTCGGACATGATGTGGCTGCGCTTATTGCCCAGAAAGGCTTTCATTATCTTAAAGCACCAATCGAGTTAGTCACTCCACCACACTCACCCGTACCATTTTCGCCAGTATTAGAAAAAGAATGGCTACCCAGTGTAGAACGCATCGAACAGGCTGTACGTAAGACGTTGGAGGCTTAGGATGAGCGAAATTAAAACCTTAGAAATCCCAAAATGGGGTTTGTCCATGGAAGAGGGCACGATTGCCCAATGGCTGATTCAGGAAGGTACGCAATTTAGTAAAGGACAGGAAATTTGTGAAATTGAAACCACAAAAATCGTCAATGTTCTAGAAGCGCCTTTCGATGGCTTGCTACGAAAAATTATTGCTAAAGATGGTGATACCCTTGTCGTAGGTGGAATCATTGCAATTTGTGCAGACGCTCAAGTTTCCGATGCAGAAGTTGAAGCATTTGCACAGTCTTTAGGGGGAACACCTGCTGTAACTGAAAATAAAGCGGTAGCAGCGGTTCCTGAAAAAGTCGATGTGGCTCAAGTTGAAACCAAAGTACAAGCTGCTCCTAAACAGAACAGTGTTGGTAATGGATCAAAAGCGGTGACTCAGGGCGGATATTCTATTCCTGCTGCGTTACAAGGCTACCAACAAAGCGATGATATTTTTGCAACGCCACATGCCTTGAAATTGGCTGAAAAGCATAATGTAAACTTGGCTCAGATTACGGGTTCTGGACGTGAAGGCCGTATCAGTGTTCAAGATATTCAGGCCGCAGTTCAAGCTGCTGGTGGTTCTTGGCCAGATGTACGTCATCAAGCCAGCACGAAAGCCGCGAAATCTAAAGCAGATGACAGTTATGTTCTAGCGACACCTGTTGCCCGCCGTTTGGCAAAACAATGGGGCATTAATTTGCATGATTGTCGCGCATCAGGTTCACGTGGACGAGTCTGTAAGGAAGATGTTGAAGCTGTATATCAACGGGAAAATCCTGTACAAGCTCAACATACTGAGTATGCGCATCCAACAGAGTCTGCAAAATTCACCACCGTAGCTATGAATGGTATGCGTAAAGCAATCGCTGCACGGCTACAAGCGGCAAAACGCAATGCACCACATTTTCGCTTAACGATAGACTTAAATGTTGAGTCGGTTCAGGTTTTGCGTCAGCAAATTAACAGTACTGTACCGCAAGTCAAACTGTCCATTAACGATATGCTGATTAAAGCTGCTGCTGCTGCACTGATTAAAGTTCCACAAGTTAATGTTCAGTTTGATGAAGAGAATCAGCAGATTTTACAGTTTGAACAGGCTGATATTTCGGTTGCTGTAGCCATCGAAAATGGACTGATCACGCCAATTATTAAAGCAGCGAACCGTAAATCTTTGGCGCAAATTTCCAATGATATGCGTGATCTGGCGACACGTGCCAAAACTGGAAAATTGGCACCTGATGAGTTTCAAGGGGGCAGTTTCAGTATTTCCAATTTAGGCATGCTTGGTATTCAACAGTTTGATGCCATTATTAACCCGCCTCAAGGTGCAATTCTAGCCTTAGGTGCAGCAGAGAAACGTGCTGTCGTTGAAAATGATGAGATTGTTGTTCGTGAAATGGTGACCGCAACATTGTCTTGTGATCATCGTGTCATTGATGGTGCGTTGGGTGCTCAATTCTTATCGGCATTTAAGCAGTTTGTCGAAAATCCTGCATTAATTTTGGTGTAGGAGGAATAGTCATGTCAGATACACAATTTGATCTTGTGGTTATTGGTGCTGGTCCTGGAGGATATGTCGCTGCGATTCGCGCAGCGCAACTGGGATTAAAAACGGCAATCGTTGAAAAACAACACTTAGGCGGAGTATGTCTTAATTGGGGATGCATTCCAACCAAGGCATTATTGAGCGGGGCTGTGCTTGCGCAGCAGTTCAAACATGCAGGGCAGTTTGGCTTTACGCTTAACGCGATTGATTTTGATATTCAAAAACTGGTCCATCATAGCAGACAGGTTTCTGAGCAACTCGTGCAAGGTATCGGTCAATTATTGAAAAAAAATCAAATCACTGTTTTTAACGCGGCAGCCCAGTTTATTGCCAAAGAGCAATTAGAGCTGACAGATGCGAATGGTCAAAAACAGCAGATTTCTGCACCGCATATTATTGTCGCAACAGGTGCACGTGCGGCCAATTTGCCTCATATTCCTGTAGATGGCCATCAGGTCTGGAGTTATAAAGAGGCTTTAGTTCCAGAACAATTACCAAAATCTTTACTGGTCATTGGTTCGGGTGCTATAGGCAGTGAGTTTGCAAGCCTATACCAAGACTTAGGCTGCCAAGTCACCTTGGTTGATATTGCCAAGCAGATTCTCCCTAGCGAAGACATTGAAGTTGCCAAGTATGTGCAAAAGCAATTTGAACAGCAGGGTATACGGGTTTTAACCGAAGCGACCGTAAAAAAAATAGAAACTGATCAGGCTCAAGTACATTGTCATATTGAAACTGCCACAGGTGTGCAAATCATTAGCGTTGAAAAGGTACTTTCAGCAATTGGCGTGAAACCGAATGCTGAAAATCTTGGCCTAGAAGCTTTGGGCATTGAACTTGAGAATGGTTTTATCAAAGTCGATTCATGGTGTAAAACCAATGTTGTGGGCGTTTATGCAATTGGCGATGTTGCAGGCGCGCCGTGTTTGGCACACAAAGCCAGTCACGAAGCCATTCTTTGTGTGGAGAAAATTGCAGGCCTAAGTCATGTACATGCTTTAGATCGTACACAAATTCCGGGCTGTATCTTTACCCATCCGCAAGTGGCCAGTATTGGTTTGACAGAACAGAAAGCGAAAGCTGCGGGCTTGAATATCAATGTGGGTAAGTTTCCTTTACAAGCGAATGGTAAAGCATTGGCTTTGGGCGATAGCGCAGGATTTGTTAAAACCATTTTTAGTCAGGAAACAGGTGAATTGTTGGGTGCTCACATGGTTGGACATGAAGTCACCGAACACATTCAAGGGTTTGCCATCGCGAAATACCTAGAAGCTACAGATGAAAGCTTAGCGCAGGTCATTTTCCCTCATCCTACTTTGTCTGAGGCGATGCATGAGTCGGTCTTGTCGGCGATGCAACGTGCAATCCATATTTAAGGAGTCGCAACATGCCTAGAGGTTTAAACAACAAAGTTGCTTTAATTACGGGTGCGGCACAAGGCATTGGACGTGGTATTGCCTTACGTTTAGCACAAGAAGGTGTACATATTGCCTTGGTCGATCTTCATCAAGAAAAGTTAAATACTGTTCAACAAGAGGTTGAAGCCTTTGGCGTAAAAGCCACCACATTTATTGCGGATATTTCAGATCCAATACAAATCAGTGACGCTATTAATCATGCAGAATCGACACTTAATGGCTTTGATATCATGATTAATAATGCAGGTATTGCACAAGTCAAAGCTTTGGCAGAAGTAACGCCGAGTGAATTTAACCAAATTATGAACATCAATGTCGGTGGTGTACTTTGGGGGATTCAAGCCGCAGCAAATAAATTTAAACAACGCCAACAGGCTGGAAAAATTATTAATGCATGCTCAATAGCAGGTCATGAAGGCTTTGCTTTACTCGGTGTTTATTCGGCAACGAAATTTGCAGTTCGTGCATTGACGCAAGCTGCGGCTAAAGAATATGCTAGTGTTGAAATTACTGTAAATAGTTATTGTCCGGGTGTTGTTGGTACAGACATGTGGGTCGAAATAGATCAGCGGTTCTCTGAAATTACAGGTGCACCAATTGGTCAAACGTATAAAAAATATGTAGATGGTATTGCTTTAGGACGTGCTGAAACACCAGATGACGTGGCTGCATTAGTTGCATTTTTAGCCAGCGAGGATGCAAACTATATTACAGGTCAGTCTATTTTGACAGATGGTGGAATGGTTTACCGTTAATATCAACATAAGGAATACACAATGAAAGCAGCTCGTTTTTATGACCGAGGGGATATTCGAATTGAAGATATCCCTGAACCGAAAGTACTTCCAGGCACAGTTGGAATTCAAGTTGCATGGTGTGGTATTTGCGGTACAGATTTACATGAATTCATGGAAGGTCCTATTTTTATTCCACCTTGTGGTCACCCACACCCAATTTCGGGAGAATCTGCACCTGTAACAATGGGACATGAATTTTCAGGCGTAGTTTATGCAGTTGGTGAGGGTGTAGACGATATCCAAATTGGACAACATGTCGTAGTTGAACCCTATATTATTGCGGATGATGTCCCGACTGGCCCCAATGATAAGTATCATTTATCAAAAAATATGAACTTTATTGGTTTAGGCGGACGCGGTGGTGGTCTTTCTGAAAAAATTGCAGTTCAGCGGCGTTGGGTACATCCTATTTCAAATGATATTCCTTTAGACCAAGCAGCATTGATAGAACCTTTATCTGTCGGTCATCATGCCTATGTCAGAAGTGGTGCAAAAGCTGGTGATATCGCACTGGTTGGTGGAGCAGGCCCAATAGGCCTACTTTTATCAGCCATTTTAAAGGCCAAAGGTCTTACGGTTATCATCACTGAACTGAGTGCAAAACGTAAAGAAAAAGCGATAGAGGCTGGTGTTGCCGATTATGTATTGGATCCATCTCAGGTTGATGTGGTAAATGAAGTAATGAAAATTACTCAAGACCGCGGTGTAGATGTTGCTTTTGAGTGTAGTAGTGTGAATAAAGTTATGGATACACTCGTCGCAGCGATGAAACCAACTGGTGTCGTTGTAATTGTTTCTATTTGGAGCCATCCTGCCACGATTAATGTACATAGTGTAGTGATGAAAGAACTAGACATTCGTGGCACGATAGCTTACGTCAATGACCATCAGGAAACTATTCGTTTGGTTGAGCAAGGTAAGATTAATCTAGAACCTTTTATTACCCAACGGATTGCATTAGATGATCTTGTTTCTAAAGGCTTTGAAACATTGATTCATAATAATGAGTCTGCTGTAAAAATTATTGTTCATCCGTAGTAACGCCTAATTTGAATAAGCTAGAAATAAACTCTATGTAGCTATTTCTAATATCTTTATTGATAGAGAATGAGTCTGTACGTACAGATTCATTCTCAAATTTACAGTGTTGAGTGCCAGTATGATTTTGATCATACAACCTAGTAAAGATAGAAAATAAGTTTTTAAATAAACCATAGGTGTATAGACTAAATTTTGCCAGGAGAGTGGTGGCAGTCCACCACTAATTAAAAGGTGTCTACAAAATCATTGGCTATTCAATAAGTGTAGTTTAGTATTTGATATAAAATATTATGTTGAGGTTAGGGTTTTGATAGCTACGATTTCTGTTTGGCTTTTTGGCGTAAGACATACAAATATAAGCTTTCTACTTTTTCATGTGCCCAAGGTGTAGTACGTAAGAATCGTAGTGATGATTTAACGCTTGGATCTATGCAAAAACATCTAATTTCAATTTTGCGGCTTAAGCCTTCAAAACCACCGTAGTAATCCAATAATTCATCCAAGATGTCAGCAAGTTTTTTGCCGTGTAAAGGGTCATTGGAGGTGCTCATATTAGATCAATCATATTTTGGGAGACCATTATTATAACCTGAGCGAGTTGAAAAAATGATAGGGTTTGAATTTAAACATCAGGAACGTCAGATTCGCCAATTGATAAGATTCTGATTTCGGCATAACGTATATTATGTTCATTAGCGTACTCGGCATCGTGAATGATAATTTTACAGATTCACGATGTCGAGCTGTGGCAACGGATGCGTTGTGTAGGCCACAGTCTTGGATATTCTATTTAACATAATATATATTATACGAAATAGTATAATTAAGACTTTGATATTTAATATTTTTTAATTTATTGGTGCTTAAATCTTTCATCTGTGTAACAAACTTGATTTGTTGCTCTTACACATCAAACATATTTTGTGCCGCCAAGATCCTACGCAATACTGACAATATTATTTGTCCTGCTACAATCCTCAGACAAGAAAAAAGCCATAACAACGATTGCTATGGCTAATTCACATTAATTTCTATATTTAAATCAGCCTACTGTTTACCTGATTTTTGATTTATGAAGATTTAATTTCTTTACTGCTAAATGCTTTTGTTTTTTGCTCTATTTGATCCGGCTTTAAAAATGACGACGCAATAATCGCAATCACTGCAAAGCCTGAAATATAGGCAATAATTAAATTGGGGCTTCCATCACCAATACTCAACAATTTCGTCGCGATTAATGGAGCTAAACCACCACCTAGCACGCCTGCAAATTGAACTGAGATTGAAATACCGCTATAACGTATTTCTGCTGGAAATTGGCGTGAAAATAACTGTGACTGCGGCGCATACATCAAAGGAAAAACTACGCCAATACCAATCACAATGGCCGTCCAAACCAATACAGGATCCTTGGTATTTAACATTGCAAAAAAAGGATAGCTGTATAAAGCCAGTACGCATAAACCAAATCTGAACATGTTTTTTTGCCCAACTTTATCAGACAAATGCCCAAAAATTGGCGTAATGACCATGATGACCGCAGCACCACAAATCGTTGCAAACAAAATGTCTTGTCTAGGAATATTTAGCTGTGTGGTTGTATAGGCTAAAGCAAATGTCGATGCTAAATAGAACCAAGCATTTTCAGCAGCTCGAGATAAAATAATCGTAATCAACTGCTTAGGATGATTTTTAAACACTTGTTTTGCTGGAACTTTAATTGTTTCGGTTTGAGCTTTAACTTTTTCAAAGTCTGGTGACTCAGGCACTTTCACTCGAATATACCAACCTACAGCCAGTAAAATAATGCTGGCTAAAAATGGCAGACGCCAACCCCAGCTAAATAGTGCTTCTTCAGGCAACATTGAGACTAAGCCTAAAGCTACCGAAGCGAGCAATAAACCACCACCTGTACTGGCTTGCGGTAAACTTCCCCAAAAGCCTTTTTTACCCGCTGGCGCATGCTCTACCGCCATGAGGACTGCTCCGCCCCATTCTCCACCCATGGCCATGCCCTGTATAAATCTTAAAATAATTAAACAGACCGTTGCCCAATAACCAATGGTTTCAAATGCCGGTAACAACCCAATCATCACCGTTGGAATACCCATCAACATTAATGTGACCAATAACATTGATTTACGACCGATTTTATCGCCAAAATGACCAAAGACGATTCCACCAAGTGGTCGACCAATAAAGCCTACAGCATAAGTGGCAAATGCTGCCAACACGCCAGTTAATGGGTCAAGATTTGGAAAGAAAAGTCGATTGAAAATGAGTGCTGCGGCAGCACCATAGATAAAAAAGTCATACCATTCGATGGTTGTACCCACCATGCTGGAAATACCCGCTAAACGATGCGAGGACTTAGCTGGTGGAGCTGTGTTTCCCTGTACATTTTGCATTGTTATCTTCCTTATTCTGCAAGATATTTCTATGTTGCATTTTCACGATGCTTGATTTGTGTGATGATTTTCTTCATGAAAATCAATATTTTTAGATCTTATATATGTTTAATTTACGCTGAGTCACTTGTTCATATCGAATAACAAATTAAATATGAATATTACCCAAGTGTTTGAACCGTGAATGTTTTTAAATTACTGATTAAATAGATATTTCCTCCATTATTTTATCTAAGGTCGGACTAGACTGTTGCCACTTTGGCTGTTTGTCTTTATCCACAATTAATGCGCGCACACCTTCGACAATATCGCCATGTTGAAACCAAACGTCTTGTAAATGTCGTTCAATTTGCATGCATTGCTTCAGTGAAAGACCACGACCTAAATGCTGGAGTTGTAAACTGATTCTTTTCGCGATTGGAGATCGTTGTTCCAAGGTATTGCGTATTTTTAGCGCCCACACTTGAGCATCATTATGCTGTTCATTTTCAAGACTATTTTCAAGACTATTTTCAATGGCATCAATGCTCTCAAAACCAAAATGCTTACGAATTAAATCTGCATTTTGACTAAGTTCACTTTCCGCTGGTCGAGTAATATATTTCGCAATCAATTGTTCAATATTTTCCTTGCTTAGTTGCTTGGAATTTCTTAATTCTTCTTCTAATTGAACAAGTTGCTCACTCGGAACATGGTAGTCAATCAAATCTAGATATAACGCATCGCTTGCACTGATTTGATCGCCCGTAGTTGCCATGTACACACCAATATCATCCAAACGTGATAAAAAGTGTGTCGCAGCCACATCTGGGAAAAATCCAATGGCAGTTTCAGGCATGGCAAATCTAGATTTTTCGCTACTCACAAGCACATGACATGCTTGGGCTAAGCCAAATCCACCGCCAAGTACATAGCCATCGAGTATGACTATAATGGGTTTTTCATACGCACGAATGGTATTCAGCATTTCATATTCAGCTTGAAAATAAGCTTGATGATCTTCTTTACCATTCATGTAACTATCATAGAGATAGCGAATATCTCCACCTGCACAAAATGCTTTGGGACTATTTGAGCGAATAAGTACGGCATGAATATTGGTTTGATCAGCCCATAGTGCTAATTGCTGTTGAATTCCCTGAATCATTTCCAAAGACAAGGCATTTAAACTTGCCACGCGATCTAAACTGATTTGGCCTAAATGTCCATGTTCTTCAATCATTAAGTTATTTGTACTCATATCCATATCATCCTTTTTTATTTTTAATTGTCTTTAAAATTGGCTTGGCGCTTTTCAACAAATGCTTGCATGCCTTCTTTTTGGTCTTGAGTGGCAAAAATCGAATGGAATGTTCTACGTTCAAAACGTAAACCTTCTTGCAAACTGACTTCAAATGCACGGTTAATTGACTCTTTGATCATCATGGTTGCGACTACAGATTTTTCGGCTATTTTTTCAGCAGCTTTTAAGGTCTTTTCGACCAACTCCTCTTTAGGGAAGACTTGAGCAACTAAACCACTCTGCTCTGCTTCTACTGCGCCCATTTGTCTCGCAGTCAGACACATTTCCATGGCTTTGGCCTTACCTATAGCAAGCGTTAAGCGCTGTGTCCCACCTATCCCTGGGATTACTCCCAATGTCACTTCTGGTAAACCGAATTTTGCATTGTCGGCACAGTAAATAAAGTCACACATGAGCGCTAACTCACAGCCTCCACCTAACGCATAACCACTGACAGCTGCGATTAGAGGTTTACGGCGCTGAGCAATTCGATCTGCCAGATGAAAAAAATCATCCAAATAAATATTTGGAAAACTCAGTTCAGCCATTTCTTTAATATCTGCACCAGCGGCGAAGGCTTTTTCTGAACCTGTAATAACCATACAGCCGATGGCAGGGTCTCGATCTAAATCATCTAAGGCTAAATTAAGGTCTTTAATTAATGTGCTATTCAACGCATTTAAGGCCTGAGGACGATTTAAAGTAATAAGTCCAACACCATTGTTCTTTTCGAGTAGAATCGTTTCAAATTGCATGTAATATCCCTATATTTGTTCAATATTTATAAGTAGGCTTCGTCTGAAGCCTTGTCGTTTTAAATGTCTTAAAGACAACGTTATAAGCTTCGGGCAATCACTAAACGTTGGATATCACTCGTGCCTTCATAGATTTGGCAAATACGTGCATCACGATATATACGCTCTATCGGGAAATCTTTGAGATAACCATAACCACCAAAGACTTGTAATGCTGCGGAGCAAACACGTTCAGCCATTTCAGACGAAAAAAGCTTGGCCATAGACGCTTCATTTAAACAAGGTTGTCCTGCTTCTTTTAAACGTGCCGCGTGATAGACCAATTGGCGTGCAGCTTCTATTTCTGTTGCCATACTTGCCAATCGGAACGCAACTGCCTGATGTTCAAAGATCGGCTTTCCAAAAGTAATACGCTCTTTGGCATATCGGGTTGCTTCTTCTAATGCTGCTCGTGCAAGACCAACCGCTTGCGCCGCTATACCAATACGACCGCCTTCTAGATTTGATAAGGCGATTTTCAAACCTTCACCTTCTTTTCCTAACATCAGGCTTTCATGCACTCGCACGTCTGTGAGTGCAATTTGGCAGGTATCTGAGGCATGTAATCCAAGCTTTTCTTCAGTACGAATCACTTCATAACCAGGTGTTTCTCTTGGGACAATAAAAGCACTCATGCCTTTTTTCCCTGCACTTGGGTCAGTCACAGCAAAGACAATAATGACCCCTGCATTATGTCCCGAGGTAATAAACTGCTTAGCACCATTAATCACCCATTCATTGCCATCTTTTACTGCACGAGTTTTAATGGCAGCAGCATCTGAACCCGTATGTGGCTCAGTTAATGCAAATGCACCGATCATTTTGCCTTGTGCTAAAGGCACTAAATATTTCTGCTTTTGTTCTTCTGTGCCAAATTTAGCAATAGGAACACAGCCTACCGAGTTATGTACACTCATAATGGTTGAGGTTGCCCCATCGGCCGCGGCAATCTCTTCTAAAGCCATAACATAGGCAAGATTACCTGTATCTGAACCACCCCATTCATCTGATACCAACATACCCAATAAACCCAGTTCTCCCATCTGCGCTAATGCCGCTTTGGGAAAGGTACCGTTTTTATCCCATTCAGCCGCTTGAGGTTTAATTTGTTCCTGTGCGAAACTGCGTGCCATGTCCTGAATTAATAATTGTTCTTCGGTAAATTGCATCTTATCTTCCTGTACATCAATCAATTGCTTTCATCCAGTTTGAAAATGACTAGAACTGAATGAAAGCTTGATTTTGATCCTGATTGTTCGGCATTCATTTAGGGTTAATCGTTACGTCATTTAACTTGCATGCTGCGTGGATTGTTTCGCAATCTCTTGATTTCTTAATAAGAAACGCTGAATTTTTCCACTTGGGGTTTTCGGCAGTTCTTGAACAAACTCCACCAATCGTGGATAAGCATGTGCAGATAAGCGCTTTTTCACAAATTGCCCTAGTTGCTCTGCTAACTCTTCTGACGCTGTGACATGCTCAGCTAAAATCACAAAAGCTTTTACAATTTCTGTCCGATCCGGATCAGGTACACCAATGACCGCAGCTTCAATCACTGCATCATGCTCAAGTAAAGCGCTTTCAACATCGAATGGCCCGATACGATAACCTGATGTGGTAATCACATCATCATTACGACCAACGAAGCTCATACTGCCATCTGCGTGTAATTCTGCGGTATCACCCGTGAGGTAATAATGCTTTACAAAGGGTGACTTACGACTTTCTTTATAGCCACCAAACCACATCATCGGTGATTGACTGATATCAACAGCCAGTACTCCTGGCGTTCCTGCATCTAGCTCTTGCCCTTGTTCATCAACAACCGCCACGCGATATCCCGGACTGGCATAACCTGCGACACCTGCGCGAATATCATGTTGTAAACCATGGTGATTACACACCACCATACCAACTTCAGTCTGACCATAATGGTCAAAGATCGGTGCATCTAGGACTTGTTTAAACCAGCGGAACACTTCAGGATTAAGCGGCTCTCCAGCACTACTCACGACTCTAAATTTACCTTTGAGTTTTGCCATTTGTTCAGGATCAGCTGCCATCATCATCCGATACGCTGTCGGTGCGCCTGCAAGGTTCGTCACTTTGTAGTCATCTACGATCTGACACAAACTATCAATGCTAAAACCACCTTCGTAAAAGAGTGTTGCATGTCCAAGTAAAAGTGGCCCAGTAATTCCGTAATACAAACCATAAGCCCAACCCGGATCGGCAATATTCCAAAACGAATCATCTTCACGTAGCCCTACCGCATTTTTCATATATTGACCAAAAGCGATCAAAGCTTTAAGCGGGACTTCTAAGGGCTTTGCAGGACCTGTAGTACCTGAAGTAAACATTAGAAGAAATGGATCATTGATGCTCTGTAGGACGAAGTCGCACGCTGTAGACTGTGCGTTTACTTCATCCCAAAAGTTTAAATCTCCCTGTTGAATCCCTTGACCAGATCGATCTGCAACAGTAACGATTTGGGGACAATGTGCAACTTCATCTAATTTACTACGATTACCCACATCGCTAATCACCAATTTGCTTTGTGCAAGGTGTAAACGATGTTCAATGGCTTTGGGGCCAAAGGCGGTAAATAGCGGTTGATATACAGCACCTATTCGCCAAGACCCTAAAATCACCACAAGTAATTCAACTGTACGGGGTAATAAACCCGATACACGATCACCTTTTTGCACACCCTGTGACTTTAAAAAATTGGCAAATTGGCTTGACCACTGTTGCAGCTCTGCAAAGGTATATTGTTCTTTCCGCCCATCTTTGCCTTGCCAATATAGTGCAACCTTATTTTGATCAATCGCATGACGGTCGCAGCATTCATAACATGCATTTAATTGCTCTAAAGAGCCTGATAACATTTCTTTGGCAGCATAATTTAAGTCAAATGCCTTTGAAACATCTTGATAATTCGACATCTTCTCTACCTCAGTCTCAATTTATTGTTATTCCGACACGAGTGTTTGTATTGTTAGCCATCCCTAGGCCTGATTGGTGTTCAATGCGATTATTCAGCATCCTTAGGTAAATATTGCTGCACGATGCTTGAAAAATCTAAGTGAGCATTACCTTGTAAACACAGCTGTTGATACATTTGCTGAACCAGTCCGCCTAAAATAATCGGCTGTTTGACTTGTCCTGCGGCTTCTACAGCCAGCCCTAAATCTTTCAACATCAACTGCGTTGCAAAACCATCAGTATAGCCACGTCCCGCAGGTGCATTTGCTGAGATACCCGGCCATGGATTACATACATCCGAACTCCAGCAACGTCCACTCGAACTATTCACCACACCCGCTAAGGCTTGAGGATCAATTCCCAGACGCGCACCGAGTGCCATACCTTCAGCAACGGCTGCCATGGAAATACCAAGAATCAAGTTATTGCAAATTTTCGCAATTTGACCTGCACCCACATCACCACAATGCACAATGTTTTTACCCATGTGGCCCAATACCGCTTTGGTTTTTTCAAAGGTTTGATCATCCGAACCGACCATAAAGGTTAATGTACCTGCCTGAGCACCAATAGTTCCGCCTGAAACAGGTGCATCACAGATTTTTATCTGATGTGCAGCACCCGCCTCGGCTATATCCTTAATGGTTTGCGGATCAATGGTACTGCTATCGATACATAAGCTTCCTGCTTTCATTACCGCCAATACACCATTTTCTCCCAAGTACACCTCTTTGACATGCTTGGCAGCAGGCAACATGCTAATCACAACATCTGCTTGTTTCGCTGCATCTTCTGGACTTTGGCAAACGATGCCACCTGCTTCAGTAAAATGCTGAATCGCAATTTCGCTTAAGTCGAAACCGTAAACCGTAAAACCTGCTTTGAGTAGGTTTTGGGCCATTTTTCCGCCCATGTTTCCTAAACCGATAAAGGCAATATTCATCCTTGAACTCCTAAATTAACGTAGGTTAATGGTGGTATTCACTTCACCTTTTTCTTGTGTATCCTCAAACCAACGACTGGTGATGGTTTTGGTTTGTGTATAGAACTGAACTGCTTGCTTACCATATGGACCTAAGTCCCCCAGTTTTGAACCACGCGATCCTGTAAAGCTAAAGAAAGGAACAGGTACAGGAATTGGAATATTGATACCCACTTGACCAATATCGATATCGCCTTGGAATTTACGAGCGACTGCACCACTTTGTGTAAACAGTCCAACACCGTTGCCAAATGGATTGGCATTAATCAATTCAATCGCCTGCTCTAGAGTATCGACATGAATAATGGCTAACACGGGTCCAAAGATCTCTTCGGTATAGATGCGCATATCGGTTGAAACTTGATTAAAAATCGTCGCTCCGACAAAGTTTCCTTGCTCATAGCCAATGACTTGAACATCACGACCATCCAGCAACAGTTCTGCGCCTTGTTCTACACCGCTTTGAATTAAATCCAATACACGTGCTTTTGCGCGAGGTGAAATGACTGGGCCAATATCGGTATTCGGCTCATGCCCTGCATTGACCTTCAGCGTTTTGGCTTTTTCAATCAGTTCATTGACCCATTCTTTACTTTCACCAACCATGACAGCAACCGACAAAGCCATACAACGCTGACCCGCCGCACCAAATGCTGCACCAACGAGAGCATTTAAAGTTTGTTCTTTATTGGCATCTGGCATCACCACCACATGGTTTTTAGCCCCCATCATCGACTGCACACGTTTTCCATGCTGTCCTGCAAGGTTATATACATGTGTACCAACGGCTGTAGAGCCTACAAATGAAATGGCCTTAATAGCTTGATGTGTACATAAACGATCAACAACGTCCTTACCACCATGCACTACATTCAATACGCCTGCTGGAATACCGGCTTCAATCGCAAGTTCAACAAGCATCATAGTCGATAATGGATCTTGTTCAGATGGCTTTAAAACAAAGGTATTTCCACTGACAATGGCCATTGGGAACATCCACAGTGGAATCATCGCAGGAAAGTTAAATGGCGTAATTCCTGCACATACACCCAAAGGTTGTTGCAAGGTATAGGTATCCACACCACGTGCAACACCTTCTATATATTCGCCCATTTGAAGTGTGCCAACCGAACACGCATGCTCAACGACTTCTAAACCACGTTGAATATCACCCTCGGCATCTGCTAGCGTCTTTCCTTGCTCAGCCGTCAGTACACGGGCAATGTCTTTCATATTGCTACGGATCAGATCTTGTAGTTTCAGCATAATGCGCATACGTGCTTGAACGGGTGTTAAGCGCCAAGTTTTAAACGCCTCTTGCGCTGAAGCAATCGCTGCATCCACTTCTTCCATAGTCGCCATTGGTACACGACCTAAAACCTCTTGAGTTGCAGGATTTAGAATGTCTTGCCACTCTGTAGTGTTTGACTCGACAAATTTACCGTTAATTAATAATTTAGCCGTCGCTGACTGAATATTTGACATTGTGTTCATGACCTCTCCATAGGCACTTATTGTTTTGTACTGACTTAGAAAATATCCAAAAGCCTTATATTTATATTTTCCAATTCACTTCAAACTAGCAAAGAAAATTTTGACTACCAATAGAGATTCACGCACGATTGATGTGCAAATATGCACAGGGATGACAATAACAATGAAAGTAGATTGGGATCATTTACAGTATTTTTTGGTTTTGGCTCGTGCGAAAACCCTAACCAATACCGCACGTATTATCGGTGTTGAGCACAGTACGGTTTCTCGACGTATACATGCGCTAGAACTGGCTTTAGGCACGCCATTATTTAAACGTGAAGCCACAGGTTATGAGCTTACCTTAGAAGGTTTGGCACTGGTTCCTCGGGTAGAACAAATGGAACAGGCATTTTTACAAATCGAAAAACCCAACCAACCTATGCAAGGTCGTGTGCGAATTGGCACACCCGAAGGATTTGGAACAGCATTTTTGACACAGCTCTTGGCAGAATTGTCCAAAAAATACCCTCTACTGACTATTGACCTTATTCCAGTGCCGAAAATGATCAAGCTTTCACATCGTGAAGCAGATATTGTTATTTCAATTGATCGGCCGAAATCTGGGCCCTATATCATTACTCGACTAGCAGACTATTGTTTAAAGATTTATGGCAGTAAGGAATACTTAAAAAACACGCAACCCATTCATACCTTAGAAGATTTAAAATCACACACTTTTGTGAACTATATAGATGATTTGGTCTATAGCCCTGAACTGTATTGTTTAGAGCGCTTACCTATTCAGCTCAATGCAAACTTTAGAAGTAGTAGTATTTTGGCACAACAAATTGCCGTGAGTGCGGGTGCAGGATTGGCAATATTGCCCAAGTTTTTGGCCAAGGAAAAACCCGAATTAGAACAGGTCTTGGCGCAAGATGTTCGTTTTGTACATACCTTTTGGATGCTAACCTTAGTCGATTTACAACATGAGCCACGCATTAAATTGGTTTGGGACTTTTTGAGAAAAAGAACCGACCAATATCATAGTTTATTAATGGATTAAGTCAGGATGGCTGCTTCTAAACTATAACTGTTATAGAAATTTAGATGAATGTTGTATCTATGCTTTCAAGTGATATACCCCAATAATCACCTATAACCATTAGGGATTTAGAGTACATCTTATGAGCAATCAAGAGCCTAAAAAACCGCAAAAATATGCAGACAGTGAAATTTCAGATAAGGCCTTTAAACGTGCCATTATTTGGTTCTCAATCTATGTGCTTTTATTCTGTATTGGTGTAGCGTTTGTCGTTGGTGCAGATAATTCTTATCTACCTTAAGCGATAATCTATTCGCTTATTGCAACTCGCTATTGCATGTATATCTTACATTTCATGTTCGCTCATGATCAGTTCATAAAGTATTAATATGATCATTAGGCCAAATAATTTGGTTTTAAATTTAAAAAAAAGCTTGTAAGTCTACATTTACAAGCTTTTTGCATTTTTAAAGTGATCATATCACAGATATAAAATTACTTTCCCATCTGAATAGCTTATGCAGGACTTTGCTTTTTAACTTGGTGCTGTAGATGCGTTTGAATATATTCACCGTAGACCGACATTTTTTCAAAGATGTGTTCTGAATAAAACATGTCTTCTACCAAGACTTGCGCACGGTCAAACTCATATAAACCTAATCGTTGTAAAATTTTCGCATTGATAAACGAAAATTTTTGGCATAAATCGATATATTGCTGATCTTTGTCTTTAAATAGCAGCTTTAACATATTGATTTTATTTAGATCAAAGTCAATCGGTTCAGCTTTATCCGCCAATACATGGATTTCAACATCTAAAAATTCAGCGAGCTGTTTTAATTTTTCTAAGTCGATATCTAGATGTGTAATACAAATGATTTTGGAAACTTTCGGATTACATAAGCTATTGATCAAACTAAAATAGAAGTATTCTGCTGGCGATAGTTGTTCATTATGTAGCTCAATGTAGACATTGAATCCCGATAAAACATCATCAACTTTAAATGCGCTAAGTTTAGCCTCAGCATGATAATAACGATTCAATATCGCAATATTTTCAGGGCTTTGCGGTGCAGCGTAGATCACCTTCTGATTCAAATTCGCTAAGATAAAGGGTGCAAATAAAAAAGCCGCATTTTCAGCCTTGGCATTCATATGCTCCTGACAAATACTGACATAGCCCACTTGCTGTACTTGACGCAAAATTCGACTGCGCAAAAGTACCGCTTCTAAATTAGTATGCTGTTGTTGCAACAGATGCAGCGTTGAATCTGTCAATGGAACATCCACCAGTAAATGTTGTAACAGTTCTAATTCACTGGCTTTAAACATATTCAACTCCCTAACTTCCATACCATTTGACGCCACAAGTGTTGTGGTCAATGCACCTTATAAAAAATTCAAGCTTAAAACTAGATACAGTGAATTTGAAAAAACATATAACAGTACAGACTCATCTGTTATAAAAATATAATGCACAATTAATTTTACTGATATATTTATAACAGAATTTTGTCTAGTTGATGACTATGTATAAATCGGAACAGCTTGCTCAGCACCTACGTCAACTGATTGAAAATGGCACTTTAAAAGCGCACGAAAAGCTCCCGTCTTTGCGTGAACAAGTGCAGTTGTCCGGCTTTAGTTTAATCACAGTCATGAATGCTTATCAGGAGTTAGAATCGCGTGGCTTAATCTATGCACGTGAGAAATCTGGCTACTATGTGGCGCAAGGCTTAGTCGAAATAGAGGCTGAACAAACTCAAATCGTGTCCTTAAACACACCGGTTGAAATTAACTCACTAGTATTTAAGTATTTAAAATCAATACAAGATGAAAAAATCATTCCCTTGGGATCAGCTTTTCCAGCTCAAGACATTGTTTTTTCTAAAAAGTTAACCCAAATCATGGGGCAAATTTCCCGAAATTCCAAAAGTTACGATGCCATTGATAATCTTCCACCTGGTAATTTAGCCCTACGTAAGTTAATTGCACAGCGCTATTGCATGCAAGGCATTGCCACAGATCCAGAGGATATTGTGATTACCTCAGGCTGTATGGATGCACTGAATCTTTCCTTACAGGCAATAGCTTCACCGGGTGACTATATTGTGTTACAGCAAAATATTTTCTATGGCGCCTTGCAAGCTGCAGAGCGCTTAGGCCTTAAAGTGGTGACCTTACCTGAACATCCACAAGACGGTTTTGATTTAACCGCGTTTGAACATATTTTAAAAACTTATCCCGTCAAGATCTGTTGGTTGATGCTGAATTCACATAATCCTGTGGGCTTCACAGTGAGTGATGAAATCAAGCAAAAAATTGCCGTGCTCTTACACCAATATCATGTGCATTTAATTGAGGACGATGTGTATGAAGAAATGCATTATGCGTCCAAGAAACCTGTTTCAATGAAATACTTTGACCAAAATAATATGGTCTTACACTGCTCATCTTTTTCTAAAACGTTAGGTGCTGCATTTCGAGTGGGTTGGGTGCATGCAGGTAAATACTCTCAAGCGATTCAACACTTACAACTCATGAGTACTATTTCCGTCAATACCTTATTGCAAAATGCCTTGGTGGAATTTATTTCAAATTATCATTATGAAAAACATTTACGGGTCTTAAGAAAAAGTCTACAGCAACATAAATTACAGTTTTACCGTTATTTAGAAAGCCGCCTACCGACTGGATGCAAATTACAATATCATCCAAGTGGTTATTTTCTTTGGTTAAAATTACCGGAGAATGTTGAAAGTATGGCAGTCTATGAAGCCTTAATTCAACAGCAGATCGGTGTTGCTCCAGGCCGTTTATTTAACGTATCAGAAGCCAAAACTCAATATATCCGTTTAAATTGTTCCTTTGCATGGAAGGATGAGATTCAACAGGCTTTAGATGCCCTCCTTAGTACAATCTCTGCACTTTCCTCAGATCAGACGAATATTTGACAATTTTTATTGTCATTATTATGCTCAAACAGATATTGTTCAAATACATATATTTGTTGTTGAGATAACAATGAATTCATTCAATATTTACCAAAATTCAAAAAACAAATAGGTTAGTTCATGGAAGATCAAAAACACAGTCAACGCATACATGCCTTTAGTTCGGATGTACTCACAGATCTGGATGCTGTGGGGATTGCACAGCTCATCAAATCTAAAGAAGCCTCCGTGCAAGAAATAACACAAGCGGCCATTGCACGTGCGGAACAAGTCAATCCGCATCTAAATGCCATTGAACTGGACTGTTTTCAACGTGCTTTAGAGAAAAATCAATATGTTGAACATGGTCTATTTGCGGGCGTCCCTTTTTTCTTTAAAGATAATCTAGATTATCAAGGATTGCCATCACGCCATGGTTCAAAGGCCATAGGTTCAAAACCAGCCGATCGTAATCCTCAAATTAGCCAACAAATCTTAGATCAAGGTTTTGTCGTATTAGGAAAATCTAAGCTCCCTGAATTTGGTCTAAATGCCAGTACCGAATATAAAGATGGCTCAGCCACCTATAACCCTTGGAATCTAAGTTATTCCTGCGGCGCGTCTTCTGGCGGTTCTGCAGCTCTCGTTGCAGCCGGTGTAGTGCCAATTGCCCATGCCAATGATGGCGGTGGTTCGATTCGAATCCCTGCTGCATGTTGCGGTTTGATTGGATTAAAGCCTAGCCGTAGCCGTACGTATGACAGTGATGCAGCAGGCTCTCTTCCGATTAATATCATCAGTGAAGGTGTCCTAACCCGTAGCATACGAGATACTGCTCATTTCTATGCAGGAATGGAGTCAAGTTATTACAATAAAAAGTTGCCACGCATAGGCATGATTCATGGGCCTTCTAAACGTCGACTACGCATAGGCTTAGTCCCGCAATCGATTACAGGGCAAATAGATAGCGAAACAACTGCAACCTTAATGCATAGCGCAGCACTCATGGAAAAATTAGGTCATCATGTTGAAGAACTTCAGTTACCTTTTTCCTTAAGCTTTGTTGAAGATTTCAGTGAATATTGGGGGATGTTGTCCTTTTTACTGAGTACCTTTGGCAAGAAAATCTTTGGCGCTGACTTTAATCCAAAAGAGTTAGATCACTTAACCGTTGGTTTATCGAAGTTGTATAAAAAGAACTTTTATAAAACCCCGTTATTTCTGTATCGATTAAAAAAAATGCAGCAACAATATCGTGAAATCTTTAAGCATTACGATGTGTTGCTATCACCTGTACTTGCACATACCACACCTAAAATCGGCTATTTGTCACCTCAATTACCGTTTGACCAGTTATTTGAACGTATACAGAACTATGTGACTTTTACACCCATCCAAAATGTTGTTGGTGCTCCAGCCATGTCGATTCCTATGGGAGAAACGCAAAACGATGGACTACCGATCAGTATGCAAATTTCAGCCGATGTCGGTGATGAAAAAACCTTGATCGAACTGGCATATGAAATTGAAGAAGCTCAGCCATGGCGACGTATTCAGGATGTGCCTCGAACTGCTTAACAGCCCAATCAAAGGTTTAAAAAAGGGAGCTGATTGGCCACTGCTGTCCCACAATTTTTCACAAGAGGAAGCTCATTTGAGCTTCCTCTTGTTTTATGGGTATTTTATCGGGTGAAAATAAAGCTTTTAAAGTTCTTCTTTCAAACAAATTCACTTGAATTAT
>NZ_VPDB01000021.1:0-49257 GCF_013417925.1 Acinetobacter sp. YH12218 | reverse complement strand
CATGAGAAAGCCCATATAAATGGGTAATGTACAAGTTGCTGTAGAAGCATGTTTAATTCGTCTGATCACAGATACTTTATAAAGTATTTTAATACTTTTTTGAATCAGTCAATGCGTAAGTCCTATAGAAGTAACAGTTGCAAGAACAAGTAATTTTTTCATGAAATAATTCACTTTTATTGTTAGAGAATAAACACCCGAAAGTAATGGGCGGGTGAATATTATTCAAAAAAAGGAATTTTGTCCTGTTAAAATGTGACAATTGTGTAACTTTGTGTAATTTTCGTACAAATATGATTGCAAAATTAAATGATTAGTAACACGTTACTATTTGGGTTTTTGTGCAATCCAAATATTACTTAAGCGGTTGACAAATTGCGGGCTAAACTTCGATAAATTAAATAAAAATTTAGCTTTCATCCCCACAGGTGTATGTGTGGCCATTAAGACCGTATCCTTTTTTTGTACCAAGGTATAAATTTGCTGAGCGACATCGCTCGGTTGAAGATTGACGCCCATTTTCTTAATGCTTTGGGCATCCATGTCTTGCACCATCGCGGTTTGAACAAATAAAGGCATCACATCTAAAACGCGAATATTGTATTTTTGCCATTCAATATCTAAGCTTTCAGTGAGCCCACGTACAGCAAATTTAGATGTGGCATAGCTGGCTAAATCTGCTTGTCCATAAATAGCTGAAGCCGAAGAGAGGTTAATCACACGAGCAAAATTGCTTTGTTGTAAATAGGGGAATGCCGCATAGCAACCGTTTATCACCCCTTTGACATTGATATCAATCGTTCGGTGGTGTGCAGACAGTTCCGTATGTTCAAAGCTGCCTGAATACAGAATTCCGGCATTATTGACTAAGATATTCAGCTGACCTGCCCAAGCAACAAATTCAGCTAAAGCGCTTTGCCATTGCTCTGGTTGTGTCACATCTAAAAGCCCAGCTTTGGCATGGCTACCGAGTTCAGCAGCTAATGAGGTGACTTGAGATTGGTTAATGTCGTAGAGCCCAACTTTATAGCCTTGTTGTATGAACAGTCGTGCAATTGCTGCGCCAATCCCTTGTCCTGCACCGCTAATAAAAATACTTTGCATGTTATGCTTCCCTGAATTGAGTTGCTCATTCCCTGAGTGAATTTTGAGCATATCAAATTCTGTAAGCGAAACAATGTACTGATGAGTAAATAGCTGGAGTTCACATGGAACAATTATTAGCAGTGATGAAAGAATTACGTGAAAAATGTCCATGGGATCAAAAGCAAACCCCAGAAAGTCTGACTCGTTATGCTATAGAAGAGGCCTATGAAGTTGAAGCGGCGGTTCGTTCAGGTCAGATTGACGATGTGCGAGATGAACTGGGGGATTTGTTGCTGCAAGTGGTTTTTCAGTCGCAGATGTATAGCGAACAAGGCGCATTTGATTTTCAAGATGTGGTGCAAGCGATTACAGATAAATTAATTCGCCGTCATCCCCATGTGTTTCAGGCAGAGCAATTCTCAGCACTTAATGCGAATGATGTGGCAACACTATGGAAACAGATTAAACAACAAGAAAAAGCAGGGAAATCAGCATCAAGATTAGATGAAGTTAAACATGCACCTGCATTAAGCCAAGCAGATGAAATTCAAAAAAATGTGGCGAAAATTGGCTTTGATTTTCCAGATATTGAAGGGGCTTATGGCAAGCTTGAGGAAGAGCTGGGGGAATTAAAAGAGGCCTTAGCAGGCAAAAAATCCGACGAAATATTTGATGAATTTGGTGATTGCATATTTTCTCTTGTGAATGTTGGACGTAAGATTGGCATCTCAAGTGAGATGGCACTGTTAAGTACCATTCATAAATTTAGAAGCCGCTTTGCTTATATTGAAGCACAGGCCACATTACAACAAAAACATGTAGAAGACCTGTCTCTGACTGAAATGGATCAGTTGTGGGAACAGGCAAAACAACAATTAAAACAACAGGCTAAATATGTACCACATCCTAAAGAATAAATACTTTACGCAACTACTTGTCTTGGTTTTGGGTTTAATGGCAGATTTAACTTTTGCTCAAAGCCCTTCGGGCTACGCGGAATGGAAAGCCATGCAGCAAGCTCAAGATCAGCAATTAAAAAAGCAATCTGAGGCCTCGAAGTCCAAAGTGGCAACTGCACCGAGCAATGCCAACTATTATTTGTCACGACCCAGCACCCAACAAAATAGTCGAACAGATCAGGTACGTTTAAATACAGCCTCAGTCGATGAACTGCAGACATTGCATGGAATTGGTCAGAAAAAAGCAGAAGCAATTGTGCAATATCGCAAAAGTAATGGCTTATTTAAAAGCATTGATGATATTCAACAAGTTAAGGGAATCGGTCCTGCGCTGTTTGCTAAAAATAAAGCAAAATTGGCACTTTAAGTGAAGTGTAAAAAAAAGAATTAGGTTAAGCTCAGCTTGAGCATCGAGATAATCAAATTGCCCTTTGATTGTGTTAGAGATATCATTAGCGACATCTTAAGAATTTTACGTTCAGACGTAGGAGACAGCGTCTTTTGCAAACTTTGCGCGCGTCCAAATGTGGTTTATCAACCGCACAATTACCTTCTTCCATTTTAGATGTGATTGATGCCTTAACTAAGGCAGGCTATGAAGCTTATATCGTGGGTGGCAGTGTCCGCGACCTAATGTTGGGTCATGCACCTAAAGATTTTGATGCCGTAACTAATGCGACACCAGCTCAGGTGAAAGAGGTCTTCGGGCGACGTTGCCGAATTATTGGTCGTCGTTTTGAGCTGGCGCATGTCTACTCAGGACGTGAACTGATCGAAGTTGCGACCTTCCGTGCGCCGCCTAAAAAAGCCGTGACTTCTGCTGCGGGCATGATTTTACGTGATAATAATTGGGGTACGATTGAGCAAGACTTTGCACGCCGTGACTTCTCGATCAATGCGATGTATTACCAACCACGCAAAGGCGAAGTGTTAGATTTTTGTCATGCAGTAGATGACATAAAACATAAAACGTTGCGTTTATTGGGTGATCCACAACTCCGTTTTGAAGAAGATCCTGTGCGGATGCTTCGGACTTTACGTTTTGCAGCCAAATTAAACTTTAATATTGATCAAAAAATTCTGGATGTCTTTACTCCAGAACTTACTCAATTGCTGCGTGATGTGTCTCCACATCGTTTATACGATGAGTCACAAAAGCTTTTTACCATGGGGCATCTCAATCGCGTCTTACCGATGCTGATCGATTTTGGTATTTGGTATCAATTATTTGCAGATATCAAACCGGTTGTAACGCCATTTATTGAGTTGGCTGCAAAAAATACCGATCAACGTATTTCGATTGGGAAAACCATTAACCCTGCATTTTTCTATGCCGTGTTATTGTGGATTCCGTTCCAAGAACGTTGTACGTTCTATCTAAACAAAGGTGTAGTTCCTGCTGAAGCACGTGCTCAAGCTGGTTTAGATGTATTGAAACGTCAGGCTACACGAACCATTATTCCACGCTTTGCCGAAACATTTATTCGTGAAGTTTGGGAAATGCAAACCCGTTTGCTGAATCCAAAACCACAGCAAATTGAAGCACTATCAGGTCATGCGCGTTTCCGTGCAGGCTTTGACTTCTTGCTTCTGCGTGAAAAATCGGGCGATACAAGCACGCAAGGTATGGGCCAGTGGTGGGATGCTTATCAGCAGATGAGCACTGACGAAAAAGAACGAGCAATTAGCCAATACAATCGTCAGCGTGCCAAGAGTCGTCGTAAAGCGGCGCATGAAGATGTGGAAGCCAAAACTTCTACTCATCAGCAAGTTGAAATTGAACCGCTGGTGAATGAACCAGAAAGCAGAAGTCGCCGTCAACGTAAGCCTAAATCACATGCCAATAGTCTAGAGACAGTGTCAATCGTTGCAGCGTCAGCCAGTGGTGAAATCGGTGCAGATCATCCGATTTTAAAACGTAAACGTGTGAAACGAGATTTGACTCAGGTTATTTTTGGGCCAACACAATGACGCTGACATATATTGGTTTAGGCAGTAATTTAGGTGATTCTCTACAGATCCTTAGTGAAGCGGTGCATAAACTTGCAACACTCGGAAAAGTGAAAGTCTCAAAACTGTATCAAAGCCCGCCAATGGGGCCACAAGATCAGCCGAATTATTTAAATGCAGCGGTTGCATTAGAAACGGATCTAGCGCCTTTGGCCTTGTTGGATGAATTGCAACGCTTTGAACAAGAGTCGGGGCGTGTACGCCTACGTCATTGGGGGGAGCGTACACTGGATTTAGATTTACTGATTTATGGTGAACAGCACATTCAAAATGAACGTTTGACGGTGCCTCATGTTGGTGTTTTAGAACGTGATTTTGTGTTGAAACCTTTGTTGGATTTAGATGAGAATCTACAGATTAAAGGACAAACATTAAAAGATTTACCTATTTTGAATAATCCAAATTTAACTGTATTGGATGCAGGAAACTGGGCCCATCTTTAATTTTTGTATGACCACTTGAGAAAGCCGTCATCTGAGGAATATTGAAATGATTAGTCTAAGTGACTTGAAAAAATTTAAAGCGGAAGGCCGCAAATTCTCCTGCCTGACTTGCTATGATGCGAGCATGGCAAAAGCAATGGAAGTTGCTGAAGTCGATAGTATTCTGATTGGTGATTCATTGGGGATGACCATTCAAGGGAATGACTCAACTTTGCCTGTCACTGTTGAAGATATGGTATATCACACTGCTGCAGTGCGTCGTGGCAATAAACATGCGTTTATTTTGACTGATTTGCCATTTATGACCTATGCCACTTTGAATGACGCTTTAGTGAACTCAAAGATCGTGATGCAAGCAGGCGCGCAGATGGTCAAATTGGAAGGTGGCGCATGGTTGTCAGAAACAGTTGAAGTATTGACCCGTAATGGTATTCCAGTGTGTGTGCATTTAGGGTTAACTCCGCAATCGGTTCATGTGTTTGGCGGTTATAAAGTGCAAGCACGTACACGCGAAACCGCGGATCAACTCATTGCAGATTGTAAAGCTGTGGTTGATGCAGGTGCAGCAATTTTACTTTTGGAATGTGTTCCTGCCCAAGTGGGTAAAGAAATTAGTGAATTATTCCCAAATACACCTGTGATTGGGATCGGTGCCGGTGCAGAAACGGATGCTCAAGTCTTGGTTCAACAAGATATGTTGGGACTGACGTTTAGTCACGTGGCGAAATTTGTTCGCAACTTTATGAAAGAGCAAGCAGGGGAAACGGCAATTGTGGATGCGTTTAAGGCGTATCATGCTGCCGTATTACATGGTAGCTTCCCTGCCAAAGAACATACATTCCAAATTGAGCTGTAAGACATGAAAACTGAAACAACGATTCAAGGTTTAAGTGCATCGCTAAATCCAGCACGTGCTGCGCGCAAAATCATTGGTTTTGTACCAACGATGGGGAACTTGCATGAAGGTCACCTTAATTTAGTTCGTGAAGCACGTAAACTGTGTGATGTCGTGGTGGTGAGTATTTTCGTTAACCCAATTCAGTTTGGTCCAAATGAAGACTTTGACAACTATCCACGTACTTTGGAACAAGATCAGCACTTATTGGCTGAAGTGGGTTGTGACATCGTGTTTGCGCCGACTGTTGAACAAATGTATGGCAACAAACCGCGCTTAACTAATATTAGCGTGGGCGGCATTACCAATGATTTGTGTGGCGAACAGCGTCCGGGTCATTTTGACGGTGTTGCTGTTGTTGTGACAAAACTCTTTAATATTGTTCAACCGAATTTTGCATTCTTTGGGCAAAAAGATTACCAGCAACTTGCAGTGATTCGTCAGTTTGTACGTGACTTAAATATTCCACTAGAAGTGATTGGTGTGCCGATTACTCGTGCCGAAGATGGTTTAGCATTGAGCTCACGTAATGGTTATTTAAGTGCGGAAAATCGTGCGATTGCACCAACGATTTACCAAAGCTTGAAAACGGCTGAGGCAGAATTACATGCTGGAACTCAACTGGCAGATGTGTTAGCGAATATTAAAGCAATATTGACAGCAGCGGGTTTTGTTGTGGACTATGTTGAAGCACGTACACCTGAATTACAGAAAATTGAAGAATTTGATCAAGACGTGGTGTTGTTTATTGCGGCTAAATTAGGCGCAACACGTCTTATTGATAATATGCAGGTTAAATATACTGCAGTTTAAAACGGCTATGGGGTAGCAAGCGATGAAGCGCATTTTAATTGTTACAGGACAATCTGGATCTGGAAAGTCATCTGCATTACAGATACTTGAGGATTTGGGCTATTACTGTATCGATAATTTGCCATTGGCCTTACTCCCCGAAATTGTTGAAAAACTCGATTCAGAAAATAATCTTGAACAATTGGCACTGGGTGTGGATGTCCGCAGTACACGTGCAGATTTACAAGAGTTCGATTTGGTTTTTCAACAGCTACAACGCCATGGCTCAGTCGATATTATTTATTTGACCACGCGTGATCAGGAATTGATTGCGCGATTCAGTTCATCTCGACGTCCCCATCCGTTGGCAAGTCGTTTCAAAAGTTTAAATGAGTGCATACAGGAAGAAAAATCTTTACTGTTGCCGATTCAATTACGCTCGACAGTACATATTGATACTACAGATAAGAGTGTACATGATTTAAAACATACCTTGCTGTCTAAACTTGGACAGGCAGATAATTTAATTTTGATCTTACAGTCTTTTGGCTATAAGCATGGTATTCCACTCGATGCAGATTATGTTTTTGACGTCCGTCATTTGCCCAATCCGCACTGGGATATGGAATTACGTAAGTATTCAGGATTAGATGAGCCAGTTCGTCAATTTTTACAGCAAAGTGAACAAACCAATGAAATGTTCCAAGATATTTATCATTTCTTGGATAAATGGCTGCCGGCATTTGCCGAAGGGCATCGTCATTACATGACGGTGTCGATCGGTTGTACAGGTGGGCAACACCGTTCGGTATATATCGTAGATAGACTAAAAAAAGCACTTGAGGCAAAATGGTCTATTCAGGTTCTACATAGAGAAATGAAGCACTGGTCATGATCGACACAACTGTTGACGTAATTAATAAACTGGGTTTACATGCGCGTGCATCTGGCAAGCTAATCGAAGTCACGACCAAATTTCGCTCGTCGATTCAAATTGGTAAGGGTGGAAAATTAGTAGATGCCAAAAATATTATGTCTTTGCTGATGCTTGGCGCAGGCAAGGGCACAACTTTACGCTTAGTGATTGAAGGTGCAGATGAAGAAAAAGCTTTGTCTGAAATTCAAGCACTGTTTGCAGCAAAATTTTACGAGGCAGATTAAACGTGGCACGTCGACCGAACCGCTATACCGAAGAAGACTTTGAATCCTTAGAAGGACGTGCAAGTAAAACTGAGCAAAAGAAAGCTGTACAACGTATGGCTGCTTTGGGCGAGGAACTTGCAAAACTGAATCCTAAACAGATTAAAAATCTTCCTGTTGAAGAGCGTCTGATCGAAGCACTACTAGATGCACAAACAATTACTTCACATGAAGCACGACGCCGTCAGTTTCAACGTGTAGGTAAATTGCTGCGTAATGAAGATGAAACCATGATTTTATCTTATTTAACCCCACAGCAAGGTGCGAAAAAAACAGCGCAGCTTCAACGCTGGACTGAACGTATGATTGCCCAAGGTGATCCAGTCATTAAAGAGTTCATGAAAGCACATAATGCTGCTGAACATCATCCTATTCGTCAGCATATTTTGCGTATTCAACGTGATATAGCCAAAAATGTAAGCGAAGAAGAACTGACTGCATCGAAGTTGAAATTGTTTAACTACATTCAACAAGTGGCTTTATTATCTGATAACTAATGCATTATTAGATAGCCAAGTGCTTAGATAGCTCAATGATCAGATAATTCAACATGATCTGATCATTAAAGCAAAGCGTGAAGATGTAGACTTTACATTAAAAAGCGACCTGATCAGGTCGCTTTTTTTTTGCTTGAATGGTGAAAAATTCAAGCTTGGCTTTTGAGTTTTAATATTAACCAAATTCACCAACAGCGCGCTCTTTAGCCCATTCACGTAAAACAAACTTTTGAAGTTTACCTGTCGAGGTTTTTGGAATTTCGGTAATCACCACATCTTTTGGCACTTTGAAACGTGCAAGATGTTGTTTACAGAATTCGATCAGTTCTTCAGGTGTTGCCTCTTTGCCTGTTTTCAATTCAATGAAGGCACAAGGCACTTCTTGCCAACGAGGGTCAGGCTTTGCAACCACTGCAGCGGTCAGTACAGCAGGGTGTTGATACAGAATTTCTTCCACTTCGAGCGATGAAATGTTCTCACCCCCTGAAATGATTACATCTTTAGAGCGGTCAGTAATTTTGGCATAACCGTCGGGTTGGCAGACCGCTAAGTCACCTGTATGGAACCAGCCACCGGCAAAGGCTTCAGCCGTTGCTTCTGGGTTTTTCAAATAACCTTTCATTACGATGTTGCCACGGAACATGATTTCACCCATGGTCTGGCCATCATGCGGAACAGGTAACATGGTTTCAGGATCAATGACTTTCATACCATCTTGAAGCGGGTATGGCACACCTTGGCGAGAATGCAACTGTGCTTGTTCTTGAATGGAAAGATCAGACCAACCTGCTTGCGATGCGCAAAGTGCCGATGGACCATATGTTTCAGTCAAACCATAGACATGTGTGACATTAATACCAATATTACGCATCCCTTCAATAATCGCTGCAGGTGGCGCTGCACCAGCAACCATCACTTCAACGCGATGGTCAAATTGCACTTTTTTCTCTTCAGGCGTATTGATCAACATTGAAAGTACGATTGGCGCACCGCAGAAATAATCTACTTTGTGTTCTGCAATCAATTTGAAAATCAGTTCAGGGTCAATTTTACGTAGACAAATATTGGTTCCGCCATTGGCTGCCATTGTCCAAGCAAAGCACCAGCCATTACAGTGGAATAGAGGAAGCGTCCACAGATACGTTGCACGTGGCGTCATGCCGCAAGCAATGATGTTACTCGCTGCATTGATATATGCGCCGCGGTGATGATACACCACGCCTTTTGGATTCCCTGTGGTACCCGAGGTATAGCTTAAACTAATCGCATCCCATTCATCTTGAGGTAAGTGCCATTCAAAGTTCGCATCGCCTTGCGCCAACCAGTCTTCAAATTCGATTTGTCCAATCGGTTGTGCTGTGCCTTCAAACTCTGCATCTGCAACATCAATGACATAAATCTCTTGATCGATCAAAGCTAAAGCTTCTGTGGCTACTTGAGTGAATTCAGGATCAACCAACAGGACTTTGGTTTCTGCATGTTCCAGCATGAAGGCAATAGTTTTCGCATCAAGGCGTGTATTTAGCGTATTCAGTACCGCACCCGCCATTGGTACGGCAAAGTGTGCTTCAACCATAGCAGGAACGTTTGGTAATAACACAGACACGGTGTCGTTTTTGCCAATGCCTAATTGTTGCAACTGATGCGCAAATTGACGACAGCGGTTATACGTTTGGCGCCATGAAATATGACGATTGCCGTGGATAATGGCATCCTGATCAGGATAAATATAGGCTGCACGCTCTAAATAACGTAGAGGCGAAAGTGCCACAAAATTTGCCGGGGTCCGTGGCAATTCATCGTATGCGCTAACCATCGTGGTACTCCAAGTCCATGTATATTTGTTTTAAATCTGACTTAACAATAATTCAGTCCGTAGCTTCTCTGCATTTATGCTTTAGTCGAGTATTTACACTAAATTTTTAAGTGATTGAAAATGAATAAAATAAAAACAATAAAGTGACGAAAATGAACCCTGTGGTTCTCAAAATTGATTTTTTAGCATAAATAATTTAGCTGAAAAATATACAAGTGTTGTTGGTTTTTTATGCTGATTTTACCGATGTTTTCATGCGTGATCCTTTTTATTGATCTGGTTTGAATGATGCTTGTCGAATAATATAGAGCACTTTGAACAGTCTGTATGTGCATATAAACGAATGGTTTTTTCTTTAATCAATCGTGGCTTATTTACTGTTTTATAACAATAAACTTAAATTTGAGTAGATGCTGAACTTCGTATAATCTAAGTAAAAAATCAAGATGGCTTGTGCATCAACATTGCAAAAGCGGAAATCAAAAATAAAACAATACGGCTGAATACAATAAAAAGTATGGCGATAAGGATGAATATGACAATTCAACACGACATTGCATGGGAAAATTGGTCAGGTGCTCAGAAGTCGATCCCGAAGTCATTTATACAACCGAAAAATCTTGAGCAGTTAATGGAGGTGGTTCAATCCCAACCTAAGATTCGTATGGTTGGCGCAGGGCACTCTTTTAGCCCTTTGGCAAAAACTACAGATACCTTAGTAAGTTTAGATCATCTCAAAGGTATTCTAGATATCGATGCTGAACGCTGCCAAAGTACCGTCCAAGCTGGCACACGATTATTTGATTTGGGCGAGAAGCTCGCGTCTTTTGATCAGGCACTGATCAATCAAGGAGATATTGATCGTCAAAGTTTGGCTGGAGCTATCGCAACAGGGACACATGGCACAGGACTCGAATTGCCGTGTTTATCGGCACTGGTTAAGGGGTTTGAGTTATTAACCGCGCAGGGCGAGTTACTACAATGCAGTGCTGAACAGAACAGCGAAATTTTCCAAGCAGGGCGTGTTTCACTCGGGAGTTTAGGCGTGCTGACGCATGTACAGCTGCAAAATCGACCGATGTATAAACTCAAAGAACAGACGCGATTATGTCCACTGAACGATGTCATGCAGAATATGCAGCAATGGCAATATGAACATCGACATATTGAGTTCTGGGCATTTAGTCATGCCGATCAGGTTATTTTAAAAACCTTAGATGAGACGGAAGATAACCTTCAACCTCGAAAAGAACAGTGCTTAGATGACGACGTATTACTCAAACTTTGTGCAGAATTGACGCGAATTTTTCCACCACTGAATCCATGGCTACAAAAATTATTAGGTGTTTTTGTCAAACCTTCGATCAACGTAGACTGGTCAAGTCGAATTTTTCCTTCTGCTCGAAGTACCAAATTTAATGAGATGGAATACCAGATTCCGCTGCAACACGGGATGAATTGTTTAGAAGAAATTTTGCATACCCTTCGACGACATAAGGTTCCGATGTTTTTCCCGCTAGAATATCGACTTGTACGTGGGGATGATATTTGGCTCAGTCCGTTTTATCAGCAAGATTCGGCCTCAATTTCGGTGCATCAGTTCTATAAGCAAGATTATCAAGTCATCTTTAAGCTCGTGGAGCCGATTTTTTTAAAATATGGCGGGCGTCCGCATTGGGGGAAATTGCATAGCCTAAATGCGCGGCAGCTTCAAAATGTGTACCCCAAGTGGCAAGATTTTTTGAATATTCGACAAGAATTAGATCCTCAGCAAAAGTGGCTCAGTCCAGAGCTACAGCAATTACTGATTGAATAAGCGTCGTGGAAGGTTAAACACTGAAGACCAATTGAACGATATGAAAAAGGGGATGGCATGGATGCATATTTTCAACAGTTGAATACGCTGTTAAAGCAAAACGGGACGGGGATGCCCCAGTTAATCGTGGATGTTGATGCATTAAATCACAACTTGGTGATCACTCAGCAGCAAATACCACATAGTCTGCATCCGCGCTTGGTAGTGAAATCCTTGGCGTGCATGGCATTGCTTCAACACTGTGCTACACAGCTCAAGACACAGCGTTTCATGCTATTTCATTTTGCACATCTGAAAACACTTTTCGAGTCGATGCCACAAGCCGATGTGTTGTTTGGAAAACCGATGCCAATTCAGGCCTTGAAGCATGCAGACAAGGCAGTTTTGCAGGCCACGCAATCGCAAGTGCAATGGCTGATTGATAGTGAACAGCGTTTAGCCCAATACCTCAAATTTGCTGAGCAGCATCAACTGTGTCTACGCATCAATATTGAAATCGATGTGGGTTTACACCGCGGTGGTCTGAAAACGATCGATGAGCTAAAGGCTGTTTTGGATGTAATCGTTCAACATCCCCAACATTTAAAATTTTCAGGATTAATGGGCTATGACGCACATGTGGCGAAGATTCCACGGCTGATCCAATCTGCTGAACAGACTTATCAACAGTCCCAGAAAAGTTATCAACAATTCAAAGCTTATGTACAACAGCGCTATCCAACTTTATGTGATGAACACACCTGTTGGAATGGTGGTGGTAGTCCTAGTTTTAGTTTTCATTATCAGCAGAGCGTCTGTAACGAAGTCTCGTTTGGCTCGATGTTATTAAAACCCGCAGATTTTGAACTGAAAAATTTACAAGCTTTCCAAAGTGCCTTGTGGCTCGCCACACCAGTGTTAAAAGTGTTGCCGCGGACTGAATTACCACAGTTAGAATGGCTCAGTCGTTGGGCAAAATCTCAGGCTGTGTTTATTTATGGAGGCTATTGGCGAGGGGACTATGTTTATCCTCAAGGCAGTCAGCCCCATGCATTATATGGTCGAAGTAGTAATCAGGAACTTGTGCAAATTCCGCAGACAAGTAGCATAGACATAGATGATTATATTTTTTTACGCCCTGCGCAAAGTGAAATGATCATCCCTCAATTTGCACAGCTTTGGTTGTATCAATCAGATCAATTGATCGCCTTAGAGACATTCAGAGAATAAAAAAGCGTCCTTACGTTCTTTGGTTCAATTGTTTCGCAATTTTTTTTTACGTGCGTAACATCAGTTATAAATGAGAACGTGATTATTATGTTGACAGCATAAAGCGCATTTCAGTTGAAATCTGCTTGAATTATCAGGAGTCTTGTAAAAGGCGGTAGAAAAATCAACTTCCATGGGATTAGAGGTTTATTAAAGTTGGCAGGGCGTGTAAAATTTAGGTCGAATTTTATTTATCCACCGTTTTTATCTTTTGAGGGTCTCCCTCGATCATAATCTCGCGGTGACATGCTCCATTGTACGGGGCATCACTCCTTAAGGATTTTTATATGCCAATTATCACTTTGCCAAATGGCGATCAAAAACAATTTGATCATGCCGTGTCTGTGATGGAAGTTGCTCAAAGCATCGGTCCTGGTCTAGCAAAAAATACAGTTGCGGGTCGTGTAAACGATCGTTTAGTTGATGCGTCTGATTTAATTACAGAAGATGCTAGCCTACAAATTATCACGCCTAAAGATGAAGATGGTATTCACATCATTCGTCACTCTTGTGCGCACTTGGTGGGTCATGCAGTTAAGCAATTGTTCCCAGAAGCAAAGATGGTCATTGGTCCTGTCATTGAAGAAGGTTTCTACTATGACATCTGGATGCCACGTCCCTTTACTTTAGACGACATGGCAGCAATCGAAGAGCGCATGAAAAAGCTCATCGATCAAGATTACGATGTCATCAAAAAAATGACACCACGTGACGAAGTGATTGCAGAATTCACCAAACGTGGCGAAGACTACAAATTACGCTTGATTGAAGACATGCCTAACGAGACACAAATGGGCTTGTACTATCATCAAGACTACTTGGATATGTGTCGTGGTCCGCACGTTCCAAATACTAAATTCCTAAAATCGTTCAAACTGACTAAAATCTCTGGTGCTTACTGGCGCGGTGATGCGAAAAACGAACAGCTGCAACGTATTTACGGTACAGCTTGGGCTGACAAAAAACAGTTAGCTGCGTATATCAAACGTATTGAAGAAGCTGAAAAACGCGATCACCGTAAAATTGGTAAAGCGTTAGACTTGTTCCATATGCAAGAAGAAGCACCAGGTATGGTGTTCTGGCATCCGAACGGCTGGACGATTTACCAAGTGCTTGAACAATACATGCGTAAAGTTCAACAAGCTAATGGTTACCAAGAAATTCGTACACCGCAAGTGGTTGATTTCACGCTTTGGGAAAAATCAGGGCACGCAGCTAACTATGCTGAAAACATGTTTACGACTCACTCAGAGAACCGTAATTATGCAGTAAAACCAATGAACTGCCCATGTCACGTGCAAGTGTTCAACCAAGGTTTAAAATCTTACCGTGACCTGCCAATCCGTTTAGCTGAGTTTGGTTCATGTCACCGTAACGAACCATCGGGTTCATTACACGGCATTATGCGTGTACGTGGCTTTACACAAGATGATGCGCATATCTTCTGTACCAAAGAACAAATCGGTACTGAAGTTGCAGACTTCATTAAATTGACTTTAGATGTTTATAAAGACTTTGGCTTTGAAGAAGTACAAATGAAGTTGTCGACACGTCCAGAAAAACGTGTAGGTGATGACAAACTTTGGGACATGGCAGAAAAATCTTTAGCAGATGCTTTAGATGCTGCAGGCCTAGAGTGGGAACTTCAACCGGGTGAAGGTGCATTCTACGGTCCGAAAATTGAATTCTCATTGAAAGACTGCTTAGGTCGTGTATGGCAGTGCGGTACAATTCAATGTGACTTTAACTTACCAGAACGTCTTGACGCATCTTATGTGACTGAAGATAACGACCGTGATCAGCCTGTAATGTTGCACCGTGCAATTCTTGGCAGTTTCGAGCGTTTTATTGGTATACTTATTGAACACTATGCTGGTTTCATGCCACCTTGGTTGTCTCCAATTCAAGCATGTGTGATGAACATTACCGATTCACAAGCTGAAGCATGTGAGTCAGTCGTCGCTAAACTTAAAGAAAGCGGTATCCGCGCGATTTCAGACTTGAGAAATGAGAAAATCGGCTTTAAGATTCGTGAACGTACTTTAGAGCGTATTCCTTACTTATTGGTTCTTGGAGACCGTGAAGTTGAGGAAGGTACTGTAAACGTCCGTACTCGCTCTGGAAAAAATTTGGGTACTATGTCAATTGATGCATTCGTTGACCTAGTAAAAGCAGCCGTAGCCGAACGCGGCCGGTACATTGTGGAGTAAAAGCGATTAAACAGCCTGACCGTAATCAACAGGGCGGAAAATCAAACCGTCCTGCCTTGAATGATGAAATTCGTGCAAAAGAAGTCCGTCTAGTAGACGAAAATGGCGAGCAAAAAGGGATTGTATCTCTTGCTGACGCTTTGCGTGCTGCAGAAGCAGTAGATCTTGACCTTGTTGAGATTGTTGCTAATGCTGAGCCACCAGTCTGCAAAATCATGGATTTTAACAAGCATTTGTTTGATCTAAAACAAAAGCAAAAAGAAGCGAAGAAAAAACAACATCAAGTACAGGTGAAAGAAATCAAGCTACGCCCTGGTACTGATGTTGGTGACTACAACGTTAAACTACGTGCCATTATCAAGTTCCTTGAAGAAGGCAATAAGGTAAAAATCACGCTTCGTTTCCGTGGTCGTGAAATGGCACACCAACAGTTAGGTTTGGCTCAATTGCAAAAAATTGAAGCTGACGTGGTTGACTATGGTGTTGTTGAACAAACACCAAAAATGGAAGGCCGTCAAATGGGTATGCTGCTTGGTCCTAAAAAGAAAAAGTAAGTATCCATTAAAAAAGCACTGCATTTGCAGTGCTTTTTTTTGCCTATATTTTGGTTTTTTAATCTCAATGATGTTCAAGGGCACCAATAATTTTTGCTGCGTATTGATTGGAAAATAGAGCAAAATTCATGAATGCGAACTTATGTCTGAGGGTATTAAGTAAGTTTCTTTAAGAAAGACAAATTTGATTATATTTTAATTGATATTCAATCGTTGTTTCGATTCAGACGTTTTGAAATGCTTTAATTTAGTTTTAATGTAGGTATAAAGTGAGCAAAGCTTTTTATTGAGCTAACTATGTGAGATCTATTTACATAAAACAGGCTGTGAAATAGGAATTTTCAGTACCCTCCAATAGAGTTTCATCTTGGTAATATTAGGTCGTATATTCCATGTCATAAAAGCAATCAGAACAAAGTACATTTCATATAAATAGATAGTAATACAGAGTAGGATTATTTTTTGCAAGATACGCCAAAAATGAAAAAGAGTGGATGAACAGCTTGTAAGCCAGACCCACCAAAGATTCATTAAAAACACCTATAGGGAGTATTTAGTTTGGAATAGAAAATCAGAACATAAAATTTGCAATCGAGACACTATATTCTTGAGATGGCATGATTTTTTATTCTTGTTTGTCATGTTTTGAATCTAACTAATTTTCTTAATATAAAAAAGACCCCGAAGGGTCTTTTTAGATGAGGGCTTATTCAGCGCTATTTTCTTGGACAGGACTTTCTATCAATGCCTTTTTGCCAATTGGAATTTGGCGTGGTAGTTTTTCTTCAGGAATAATACGCTGTAAGTCCACTGTCAATAAACCATTTTCATATAGGGCTTGTTGCACTTCTATATGTTCATCTAAGCGTAAAGACAGTTTAAATGTACGACGAGCAATGCCTTTATGCAGGAATTCCACAGTTGTATCTTGCGCTTCAGTTGGTTTACCTGAAATGCTTAGCACTTGATTTTCTAAGTTTAGCGAAAGTTCATCTTCTGTAAAACCTGCGGTTGCCACCACAATGCGATAGCTATTTTCAGCCGTTTTTTCAATATTGTATGGCGGGTAATTTGGTGTGTCGCTTTGCATGGCATAATCAAATAAATCGTTGAAACGATCAAAACCAATGCTACGACGGAAAAGTGGGTTAAGATTTAAACTACTCATAATTAGAACTCTCTTTAATAAGCAAAGTTGTAACAATAAGAAATGTTCAGTGATGCTAGGCATCCACTGTTCACTAACAAGATCGTTTGATCCTTGTACATGTATCAATATCGGTCTGTGCTGATTTTTTTCAAGGGATTTTTATAAAAAAATTATATTTTTTGAATTTTTGTACCTTAAGTGATTTTAAAAGCAAAGTGATAATTCACATTTTAACGTTACTTTTCAGAAAAACTGACAAGCTTTCACTGGGTTAAACATGTTATACATAAAGCAAAATGAGATTGCCTTACTGAAAATTAAAAAGGAATATAGATGATTGATCTCTACTATTGGGGTACACCCAATGGACATAAAATTACCATCGCTTTAGAAGAAATGGGTTTGGAATACCAAATTTTTCCGATTAATATCTTGGAAAATGATCAATTTCAGCCAGACTTTTTGAGAATTTCTCCGAACAATAAAATCCCTGCAATCGTGGATCAGAATGGCCCACGAGGAGAGTCAATTTCAGTTTTTGAGTCTGGTGCGATTCTGCAATATCTTGGACGTAAAACAGGTTTGTTTTATCCAGAAGATGAGTTTGAGCGCGTTGAAGTTGAACAATGGTTGATGTGGCAAATGGGTGGTTTTGGGCCCATGTTAGGACAAAATCATCATTTTAGTCGTTTTGCACCTGAACGTATTCCGTATGCAACTGAACGTTATGTAAATGAATCTAAACGCTTATATAAAGTTTTGAACCATCAGTTGATTGGTCAAAAATTTGTGGCTGGAGAGTATTCGATTGCAGATATGGCTATTCTGCCTTGGGCACTGCGTCATGAATGGCAGCAAATTCAGCTGGAAGATTATCCATACGTGAAAGACTATATCGATCGACTGACGGCCCGTCCAGCGGTACAAAAAGCCTTAGCAATACACGTTTAAAAAAAGAGCATGGAAACATGCTCTTTTTTTACGAAATAAATAGAAGCTTTTTCCACCAAGGTCTTTGGTTTTCTTTCAGGGTCTTGAGTGAGAAGGGCTGTAAGGCAACAAAGGGGAGGCTACACCATTTTCGATATAAGGTTTGAACTTGGCACGTAAAAGTGACTGCTCAACCCGCTTATCAATGTGTGTAAGTCCAGAGCTTTTGATTAATTCAGCTTTTTGAACTTCGCCGGTGGCTAAAACATACAATTTAAAACTAAGGTCACGATTTTGATTGCCCAGATCGTCATTGTTGAAGTTAAAGAAAGGTCGCTTTTGCCAAATCATTTGATCTTGTGTAATCACGTGTTGTTTGGCAACTTCAGAAGGACTTTGTGCATATAAAGCGGTCAAAATTTGTAATAACACGATAAAACTTAAGCAAAGAATTTTTTTCATAAAGTGAGTTAAAATTATTCAATATTTGCGTGGCAGATTAGAAGTCTCATGTATAAAAGTAAAGTGCGGAAAGACTCCCCTTAAGATTTTAGATAGGACAGAAGAAAATTCTAACGCTGTGTTAGAATGCGGCGCTGCCGAAAAGAACGCGTTGTTGACGGCTTAGTTGGACGATTTTGCGATGAAAGACTTTTTCTTAAATTTTACCCGTATTGTTGAAAATAACCCAAGAATCTATTGGAGTATTATTTTCGGTATTGCAGGCTGCTTAGTGCTATTTGTCGCTGAAATTGTGCATGTTCAAAATATTCTTGCAGATTTACATACCAAAGATCAAAACTTCATGCGGGCTGCAATTGAACCGATTTCTTCACAATATAAATGGTCGAGAATCGTTGTAATTGTTGCAGCAGTGCTTTGGTCAAATTTTGAATATTTGAAGTCGAAGAAAAAATTAGGTCTTTAAGCATTCGTTTCGATGTGGTCATTTTTAGTTTTATTCTTCGCGGCATTTGGGGCTGCGACCTTACTTCCTTTACAGTCCGAAGCCGTATTGCTCGGCTTGTTGAGCTATGGTCAACATAATCCATGGCTGCTGATTGTGGTGGCCAGTATTGGTAATATTCTCGGTTCTTGTGTGAATTGGTGGCTCGGTTTAAAAGTAGAACATTATAAAAATAAAACATGGTTTCCCGTGTCAGAGCTGAAAATGCAGCAGGCACAGGGTATTTATCACAAATATGGTTATTGGTCTTTGCTACTGAGTTGGCTGCCGATGATTGGAGACCCTATTACTTTAATTGCGGGTTTAATGAAAGAAAACTTCTGGCGCTTTGTGTTCATGGTGACCGTAGCGAAAACCGGGCGTTATCTCTGTATTTATCTTATATTTTTAGGTTTCTTCTGAGATAAAACAGGGCATTGAAACATTCAATCCCTGCTTGAAATGTTGAATCTATTACTTATTTACAGCCATTTACTTGAAACTGAATTTCATCTTTAAAGTTCGACTTTTTGTAGATCCAAAGGGTGCTCGCAGTACGTTTAACCGAGATCTGACTATTTCTTAGTGCTTCAACGACTTTCTGATCGAGTGCATAAATGCCAGAGCCTTGCTTGATCTTGACCTTTTTCACTTGTCCGTGTTTGTCCACTTTAAAGTTAAATTTGACTTTACGATCGTGCTGTTTCAACTCATGACTAGTGAGATCTAATTTTGGTTGAGATACATATTGGAATGGCGTTTTCTTATTTGCACTTTGTGCATTCCAAACTTTTGAATCAAAGTTGAAATCACATTCAGGCGTATTGCCTTTAACTCTCAAATTAAACGCTTGATAGCCAATAATGGCTTTGGATTCACCATTTTCTAAATGTGGCTTGACTTTAGCTTTTTTGACAGCAGAAATTAAGATTCGGTCGAGTTGATCGACCCCTGTACTTTCTTCAATACTTGCATCGGTAATGGTGCCTTTTGCATTTGCTGTAACACGAATAATGGCCGCGCGGTCACGTTGCTTGAGGTCTTCATTGGCATATAATGGTTTTGGGAAAACCGACCAATTTAAACGCGTGGTTAAATGCGCAGGAGCAACTTCAATATTCTGTGCCGGAAGTTGATGGGTTTTGGTTGAAGCACTAAACGCTGTAGAAAATGGAGCGCAGGCCAAAAGGGTTAAGCACAGATATTGTTTCATAAGTCTATTCTTGCATCACGTCGTAGAGTGATATTGAGTCGATATTGCTGCGCAGTATTTCCTGTATTGAAAATACTGGCAAGGTGTAAATGAAAAATATTCTCTTATTTTTTCGACTGGTGAGTAATGTCCACGCCAAATAAATCACGTGTTTTCGCCCAACTGATTGCTACTACAGCCATTGTCATACAGCCACCACATAGGAAGATTGGTCTTTGCCGATGAGCTGGATGCTCATGATTCGCGATCCCATGAGGTTTATAGCAGGCATAGTAAATGAAAAAAATGGCGACTTTTATTCATGGTCACTCTAGCAAATGCAGGTAGATATATTTTTATCAAGCTACATTTTATAGGCTAATTTTAATGATTTAATTATTTTCACAATCACTGCTATCGAGACGAATTTGATCTGTAGCTGTCATTTTAAAAAATGGAAACCATGATTTTTTAGATTGAACTGCTGTATGGGAAATGATTTGTTTGATTTGTTCATCGATATATTGATTACCAGAACTTTCTATCAGTGTAATGTCTGGAGTGGTTGCTGTATTTTTTTTCATTGTGAATGTTATGGAGATAGACGGACTAGTTTTAGTGAACAGACTTCGATCTAAATAGATAGATTGCAAAGTTCGTTGATATTTAAATGCGGTTTTTGCGCCTTTGTCTTGAGCTTCATAAACATTTGAATGAAGTTCTATTTTGCATTGAGGTGAAATACGACTTGGGGAATCAGTATTTTCTTCAATAGTTTCTAGTTTAATAGGTAGGTCAGCAACAAATGAAGTGGCTTGACCATGCTCTATATAAGGCTTAAATCTTGCATATCTTAAGGATACGCTGATTTTTCGATCCAAAGAATCTAAGCCTGTACTTTTGAGAGTTTCGACTTGAGTCACTTTACCAGTCTCATTTACATATAAACGTACAAGAAATTCACGAGACTTACCTTTTAGATCATTTGCATTAAAGTCAATTCTTGGTGTTCTAAGCCAACTAACATCACTAGATTTTAATTTAACTTCTTTGGGCATGGTGTTTAGGTTAGTATCAGCATAGGAATAGCCACATAAAATACTGCTCAGTAAAATCAATGTTTTAATTTTCATAAAATAAATCTTAAATTATTAAAATAAAGGAGAAAAATAGAGTGTAAATCATCCATAAAAAAAGGGCAAAATGAATATTTGCCCTTAATATGATCGGTAAATTTATTTTTTTAAATTTTCATTACTTTGGGTGATATCTACTTTAAATAAATCATGTGTTTTTGCCCAACTGATCGCAACTACAGCCATGGTCATACAGCCACCAAACAGTGTCGCCATGATCGTGCCCATATATTTTGCAGCCAATCCAGATTCAAATGCACCAAGTTCATTACTACTGGAGACAAACATGCCATTCACCGCAGCAACACGACCCCGCATATTTTCCGGCGGGTAGAGCTGTAAAATGGTCTGACGAACCACCACTGACACGCTGTCACATGCCCCGGTCATTGCTAGTGCAAAGAGTGATAACCAAAGATGGCTTGAAAATGCGAATATAATGGTAAATACACCAAAACCTGCTACAGCCAATAACATATTACGCCATGCATGATGAGTTGGAGGGAATTTGGTCAATGCAATCATGGTGATCAGGGCGCCAATCGACGGCGCTGCACGTAAATAGCCTAAACCTTCAGGCCCGACTTTTAAAATATCTTCAGCGAAAATAGGCAGCAGGGCAATCACACCACCAAATAGGACAGAAACCAAATCGAGTGAAATTGCCCACAACACAATTTTAGTTTTCCAAATAAAGCGGAAGCCTTCACTTAAACTATCTTTTAAATTGTCAGATTCAATTTTAGGGAAACTGCGTTTACTGAGCAGATTAATGAGGACGAAGCAGACCGTTAGTAGTGCTGCAACACTGAGCAAACTGGTTTCACGGCCTAAAAATGCCAACATAAAACCGCCAAGCATTGGCCCAATAATCACCCCACTTTGCCAACCAATCGTTGTCCATGTTGCACCATTGGCATAGAGCTCCCGCGGGATTAAAAAAGGTTTAAGCGACGTTGCCGAGGGATTATAGAAACCACGGATCGTTCCAAGCCCAAAAATGACCGCATAAATACCCCAAGACAGTTGGGTGACATCAATTTGGCCGAGACCGTATTGGTGAAATAACCCCCAAAGAATCAGTGGCATCGGTACAGAAAAAAACAGACAAATTTTCATAATGGTCTGTTTATTGAAACGATCTGCAAAGTATCCTCCCCACAAAGAGAGAGCAATAAAAGGAATTGCTTCGGCTAAACCAATTAAGCCCAGTGTTAGCGGGTCTTTAGTGATTTGATACAGTGAGTAAGCAACAATAATTTCTTGAATCAAAATGGCTAAGGTCAGACAAAATTGATTAAGCGTAACAATCGAGAAATCCCGATAACGTAGGGCTGCAAAAGCATCCTGTGCAGGTTTCATAATGGACATTAATAGTTGGCGTGCCGACATTATATAAGCCTTATTGGGCATCGCTTATAAAATCATCGGAAAATCTATATCAGAAAATTAATTAAGTTCGATATTCGGTAGAAAGATTCGCTTTTGTTTTGAGCAAAGATGCTTTAGAATACTCGCTCCCTTACCTGCAGGGCGTCTTTGCAATGGTGCAGACGTGCCGAACAGGTGTTCAAAAGAGGTTCTTATGCCTAAGATGAAAACTCGCCGTGGTGCAGCTAAACGCTTCAAGCCAACTGCAAACGGTTTTAAACGTCACCAAGCGTTCAAACGACACATTTTGACCAAAAAATCTGCTAAGCGTATCCGTCAATTACGCGGCTGTGTAATGGTTCACGTAAGTGACGTTGCTTCAGTTCGCCGTATGTGCCCATACATCTAAGGAGATTATAAATGGCTCGTGTTAAACGTGGTGTACAGGCTCATCGCCGTCATAAAAAAATTCTTGCTCGTGCTAAAGGTTACTACGGCGCTCGTTCACGCGTATATCGCGTAGCGTTCCAAGCAGTAATCAAAGCAGGTCAATATGCTTACCGTGACCGTCGTCAAAAGAAACGTCAATTCCGTGCTCTATGGATTGCGCGTATCAATGCCGGTGCTCGTCAAAATGGTTTGTCGTACAGCCGTATGATCGCTGGCTTGAAAAAAGCTCAAGTGATTATCGACCGTCGCGTACTTGCTGACATCGCTATGCATGACGCAGTTGCGTTTGCTGCTTTAGCTTCTAAAGCTAAAGATGCATTAGCTGCATAAGTCTTTATGACTTAAAAAGGGACCGCTTTTAGCGGTCTTTTTTTATGGACGAATTTGATTAGACATCTTATTTTTTCGACCATATGGCTAAAAACACAATGATGCCAATTGTGATTGCGGCAAATTTTATAAACTCAAATTGTTTAAAAAGTAAATAAAAGCCATAAAGTAAAGCGAATAGCATGGCAAAAATTAAAACTAAAGAAAAAAATGCAACCCATGGTTTTTCAGGCTCTTTATCTGTTGAAGTGTTGGTGGCGGAAAGAGCTTGATCGGATGTTGCGTTGAAATAATTAACTTTGGGGTATTTTTTCTGTAGTTGTTTGAGTAAAGCTTTCTCTTCATCATTGACTAAATTTTCGCGGTTGAAATGATTGGCTGTATAGCACGTGACATCTACATGGTGTTCTGACAGTTTGTACTCATAATCCAATAGTTGTGCATATTCTTCGGTTGTAAATAAATGGATCGGTGAGCTTTCGTTTTTTACATGTTTTAAATTTTGGATAGCAGCTTCGATTGAATTGAGCATTTCAAGCAGACTTAATCCAACTTGAGGTGAAGCTTGAGGATTCTCCAAAAGAGGGAGTGAGTCATCCAGAAGGCCATAATAATACAAATTATGGATTAGTTTAAATTGAGGCTGAATGTGGGTAGAAAACGGATGTTCAAATAAATCCAGTTGAATGCTATTTACTAAACTGCTCCAACTCGATTTTTTATCAAAGCAAAAGCAATCGTTCCGCTGTTGTTGATTGAGCTCAATTAATGTAAACAGTCCGAATGCGTCATGAAATTGTGTGGAACTTGCACCCCAAAACTCCCGAGGATCACCAATAGGGCTGATATCTAAAATTTTCGTTTCAGATTGGATTTGAACCAGTGCAAAGGCTTGATTTAAATTGTTGTGGAAAACAGCAAGAGGGTAGTTGGTTTTTACAAAGTCAAAATGAGGATGTTGATTAAGTTTTGCATGCTCAAAAAGAAGATCAAATGGATAAAGTGAGCATGTTCTAATCCGCTTTTCAGCCATATACATAATCAAATGATCAACTGAGTCATGTAGTAATGCATTGGTTTTAAAATCGCGAATTAAGAAAATGTCGCAAGCTTGGCCGCACCATGGGTGCAAAATCTCGTCATAGTAAATTTTCTGGTTAAAAAAGCGTTGAGCGTTATATTGCAAACCAAGAATAAATTGCTCGTAATGATCTAGCATAATGAATCATTTTTTTATTTTTCAATTGTAAGTTATCTTAGCTTGAATTTGATTCAAAAGGTAACGGCCTGGTGCGCAAACAGTATCACTTCCGCCAAGTAGGTGATGATACGTATATTTGGGATGTACATCGTTTAGTAAAACTCAGTCAAAATTTTAAGATTCAGCAAATCCCTGTAAATGACATTCAAGAGTTAAATGAAGCATATTGGTTTCCAAAATCTGTACCGACCACACAGCAAATTATTGAACATCTGCAATTGGTAAATGATGCAGACTTAAGTTATCCCATTATTTTATGTGCCAGTGGTCGAGTGATGGATGGGATGCATCGAGTCGCGAAAGCCTGCATTTCTAATCAGTCAGATATATTAGCCGTTCAATTTGAACAAACCCCAAAGCCTGATTTTATCAATATCGATGCAGATCTTTTGGATTATCGTAAAGAATAAAAGTTAACCTACAGATCCAATGCTGTTATCTTGGAGTAGATTCACCAGACTCAAGTAGATCATCATGACAATGAAAAGAATAAACGTAGTCGGTACATCAGCCACTGGAAAATCAACCTTTTCCAGAGCTTTGGCGGAAAAATTAAGGTTACATTATATTGAACTGGATAACCTATTTTGGCTGGATGATTGGCAGGAGTGTCCTGACGAAATCTTTTTTGCACGTATCGAAGCTGAAATTGCCAAAGCAAAAAATGGTTATGTTATTGATGGCAACTATACTCGGGCGATTCCGGTGAAATGGTCGGAAATAGATACGGTGATATGGTTAGACCTTCCGTTTCCAGTCAATTTATACCGCTCTGTAAAGCGCGCATTTTCTCGGGCTAAGTCCAAACAAGATCTTTGGCCAGATTCAAATAATCAGGAAAGTTTATGGCGGATGTTTGGTCGAGATTCCATTGTCTGGTGGATGATTAAGACCCATAAAAAGAATCGTGAAAAATATCTACAGATGATGAATGCACCTGAATATCAACATATTCAATGGATTCGTTTAAAGTCTGCAAATGCAGTTGATGCATTTTTAGAACAATTGGACTCTTATGTTTTTGATGTTTAAGTTTTGATGTTTTATCAATAAAAAGTGCAGTTAAGTTACAGAAATAATCTTTATACCGCGCTTTGCGACATGCCTAATGTATGGATAGAAAAGAACAAAAGGAAAATAAAATGTTGGCTGAAATAGTTGGTATGGGTCAAGGTAGCATTACTGTAGAGCTCGAAATGATTCCCCGCAAAGGTGAGGCAGTCAAAATCATGTATGGTGCAGACGCAGAGCTTGAGGGGGAAGTAGTCTCTGTCAGTCATTATATTAATCAACATGCCGATCAGCATCGCGTTCGATTAGAAATTCGTCCGTTTAATTATTTAACGACCTCATAATTTTGAGGTCTTTCATACATAAGCATGTTCATAAAAAAGCCCTTCCATGAGAAGGGCTTTTTAGTGTTGATCACATTTATACAGTTAAAGTCCGAAGTAATAAGCCAATAAGCAAATCACTACCGTAATAATAATTAAGGTAATCACTCCACCTGCACCGGGTTTATGGGTTGGATTTGGCGTGTGTGCATGCTGAGGATTTGATTTTCTTTGCTCAGTTTTAAATCCATCCAGAGGAGAGCTTTCGACCACAGGAGTTAAACGTGCAGTTTTATAGTGATTGGCGACTTTTACAATAAATTTAGCCGTTAAATCTTCAGTTTTTTGAGCAAAATGGCGTAAATTTAACTGTTCTTCAGGTGTATAGATGCTGCCATCTGCATGATAGGGATGCTGAATTTTAGACTGTATATGGCGGTTTAATGCATCTAAGCGATGTAAGCTGTCATGTGCGAAATCTGCTTGTGCATCCGTTGGCAAGAGTGCGAGTTTTGCGGATTCATTTGATTCGCTGCTTAGATCGGGCTGCGTACCATAATAAGGTGTGCCTAACACCTCCGGCTCAATAAAACCTTCCGCAGGTTTTTGTAAAAATAATTCTGCTTCAGTGAAGTTATGAATATCATCCCATTTTGGTAACTGCATATCCGCTTCAATGCGTTTAATGAGTTTATGGTTCAGCTCATAGCGCCAAAAAGTTTCGCGACGTATTTGTAGTTGTTGGGATACAGGTGCTTCATAGTCATTTTCTGCGTTATACCACTCGGCAAGTTCTTTACCAAAAATCCATGCCTGCTTTTTATTTTGTTCGTGGCTCACAATAAAATGGGCAAAGGGAAGAAGTTCAACGTTAGCATTCGGATTTTGTTCATCATTTAGCAAGCTAGAGCTATGTAAGCTTAAGCGTTGTACCCCGTGTTTTTTTAAGCCTTCTAGCCAAATTTGGAAATGTTGAGCCAATAAATGCTGTGATAGCAAATCACGAAAATGGAAACTGTGCTGATCAAAAATGTGGTGATTCAACCAACGTTGAAAACTCAAACCTTGGTTGAGAAATTCATTGCCATAAGTGACGAGTGTGAGCTGTTGTTTCCAGATTGGATCGAGTGCCATAAAGATTGGATCCCATTGATATTGTGTTTATCTTATACTTTTTTTAAAACTTGATGCTAATGCAATTTTAACTTGTGAATGCGCTTCATCATAACGGCTAAAAACTGTTAGAATAAGGGGTTTATATTATTTTTTTAAATTGTTGCTTTGAGAGTTACTATGTCACTGGAAGCCCTGACCACTGAAGCGCTCGCTGCGATTGCAGCAGCAGAGGACCTTGCTACACTCGACCAAGTGCGAGTGCAATTTACAGGGAAGAAAAGCCAGCTCGCGGAACAATCGAAGTCGCTCGGTAAAATGGACCCAGAAGAACGTAAAGTTTTTGGTGCTCAAATTCATGCCGTTCGTGAATCGATTACTGGCGCACTGACTGCTCGTCAAGCTGAATTACAAAAAGCTGCATTAGAACAAAAGCTTGCTAGCGAAACGATTGATATTACTTTACCCGGCCGTGGTCAAACGGTGGGTAGTATTCACCCTGTGACTCAAGTTCAAGAACGTATTTGCCAATTCTTTACCAAAGCTGGCTTTACTGTTGCGACCGGTCCAGAAGTTGAAGATGATTATCACAACTTTGAAGCATTGAACATTCCGGGGCATCACCCTGCACGTGCGATGCACGACACTTTCTATTTTGATGCGAATCATTTACTTCGTACGCATACCTCAGGCGTGCAAATTCGTACCATGGAAACTAGCCAGCCACCAATCCGTATTGTGTGTCCTGGTCGTGTTTATCGCTGTGACTCGGACCAAACGCATTCTCCAATGTTCCATCAAATCGAAGGTCTGTATGTGGCTGAAAACACCAGCTTTGCAGAACTTAAAGGTTTGTTGGTGAACTTGTTAAATGAATTCTTTGAAAAAGATTTGAAAGTACGTTTCCGTCCATCTTATTTCCCATTTACAGAGCCAAGTGCGGAAGTGGATATCATGGATGAACGTGGTAAATGGTTGGAAGTTTTAGGCTGCGGTATGGTGCATCCAAACGTTTTACAAGCCGCTGGCATTGACCCAGAAAAATACAAAGGCTTTGCCTTTGGTTTAGGTGTAGAACGTTTTGCAATGTTGCGTTATGGCATTAATGACCTGCGTATGTTCTACCAAAATGATGTGCGTTTCTTACGCCAATTTGCTTAAACAGTTTTATACCTCTCCCTAACCTCTCCTAAAAGGAGAGGGGGTGTCCATCATGACTTAGGGTTCGTCCTCTTTCTTTAAAGGGGCGCTAGAGGGGATTAGAAATTTAGAATTAATAGGTTTTTATACAATGAAAATTAGCGAAAATTGGTTGCGTACATGGGTTAACCCAGCCATTGATAGCGATACACTTTCTGACCAACTGACCATGTTAGGTTTAGAAGTTGATGATTTATCTCCTGCTGCAAAACCATTTACTGGTGTAGTAGTCGGTGAAGTTTTAACAGTGGTTCAACATCCCGATGCTGACCGTTTACGTGTCACTACTGTAAACATCGGTTCAGGCGAGCCGTTACAAATCGTTTGTGGTGCTCCAAACGTACGTGTAGGCATGAAAGCTCCTGTAGCAACCATTGGTGCAGTACTTCCGGGCGATTTCAAAATTAAAAAAGGCAAGCTTCGTGGTGTTGAATCACAAGGCATGCTGTGCGGTGCGTCTGAAATTGATCTTGAAGATAAAATCGACGGTCTATTAGAGCTTCCTGCCGATGCACCTGTTGGTGTAAATGTGCGTGAATATTTAGATCTTGATGACAATGTGATTGATATCAGCATCACGCCAAACCGTGGTGACTGCTTCAGTATTCGTGGTATTGCACGTGAAATTGGTGTGATCAATCAACTTCCTGTAACTGCCCCTGAAATTAAAGAAGTTGCTGCAACAATTACTGATGAGAAGAACGTTGTTGTTGAAACTGATGGTTGCCCACGTTACTTAGGCCGTGTAATCAAAAACGTCAATACCAAAGCACCAACTCCTGAGTGGATGGAGCGTGCATTGGCTCGTGCGGGCATCCGTCAGCACAGTATTTTGGTCGATATTACCAACTACGTTTTAATGGAGCTGGGTCAACCTCTACATGCATTCGATGGCGGTAAAGTTGAAGGTTCTGTTCGTGTACGCCAAGCAACAGCAGCAGAAAAATTAACGTTGTTGAATGAACAAGAAGTTGAATTATCTGAAAACGTGATGGTGATTGCGGATGATCAAAAAGCTTTGGCGATTGCAGGAATCATGGGTGGCCTAAGTTCAGCGGTTTCTGATGACACCATTGAAATTTTCCTTGAGTCGGCGTTCTTTGATCAACTCTATATCGCAGGTCGTGCGCGTAGTTTTGGTTTGCATACCGATGCATCTCAGCGTTATGAACGTGGCGTAGACTTTGAATTGCCGATGACGGCAATGCACCGTGCTTCACAGCTTATTGCTGATTTAGCTGGTGGTGAGTTTGGTCCAATTACTGTTGCTGAAAAAGTAGAGTTATTACCAAAACGTGAAGCCATTGAACTGAACCAAGCGCAAGTCGATCAACTGCTCGGTTATAAAGTTGAATCTGCATTTATTACCGATGCTTTAACGCGTTTGGGTTGTAATGTCACTGTGAAAGCAGAAGGTGAGTGGACAGTTGTACCACCATCACACCGTTTTGACATGGCAATTTATCAAGACCTCATCGAAGAAGTTGCACGTATTCACGGTTACGACAATATTCAAATCAGCTTGCCGGTGATTGATGTCAAACTAGCGAAATACCAAGACCAATTTGAATTGGTTCAGTTACGTCAAACTGCAGTGGCTTTGGGTTATCAAGAAGCGATTAGCTTTAGCTTTGCAGATGCGAAACTAGAGAAACAATTGAATCCACAGGTTCAACCACTAGCGCTTGCAAACCCGATTTCTAGCGACCTTGCAGTGATGCGTTCAACCTTATTATCAAGTTTGATCCCATGTGTGCAATACAACGTGAACCGTCAGCAAAACCGTGTGCGTTTCTATGAGCTTGGTCTACGTTTTGATTATCAAGGTGCGAACAGCATTCATGATCTCAAACAGATCCCAACCTTTGCACTAGTTGCAACAGGTTCGCGTACGACTGAATCTTGGCATGGTAAAGCACAGCCTATGGATTTCTTTGACTTTAAAGGCGATGTAGAAGAGATTTTAAATTCTGCACGTTTAAATGTTGAATATGTACGTTCAGAACGTACGTGGTTGCATCCAGGCCAATCTGCTGAAATCTTAGTCAATGGTCAATCAATTGGTTACTTCGGTCGTTTACACCCATCTTTAGAAGATGAGTTGGATTTGGCGACTACTTGGGTAGCTGAATTGGATCAATTGGCTGTTTTGCAAACTTATGTATCTAATTTTACAGAATTATCACGTTTTCCGTCGGTTCGACGTGATATTGCGCTTTTAATTAGTGATAAGATTAATGTTAGTGAAATTCAGCAACTTATCGAAAAAACAGGCGGTGAACTTTTAGACGCAGTTTGGTTGTTCGATGTGTACACTGGTCAAGGTGTCGAAGAAGGCAAGCGCTCATTGGCATTTGCAATTCAATGGCAACATCCAACACGTACATTAGAAGATGCTGAAATCAAAACCGGTATGGATAACATACTTCAGGTGTTGGAAAACACTTACCAGGCGACATTGAGGGCTTCATGACAGCATTAACAAAAGCAGAAATGGCTGATCATTTAAGTGAGCTCACGAGTTTAAACCGTCGTGAAGCAAAACAAATGGTCGAGTTATTCTTCGATGAGATTAGCCAAGCGCTAATCTCTGGGGAACAAGTTAAACTCTCTGGTTTCGGTAACTTCGAGTTGCGTGATAAACGTCAACGCCCAGGCCGTAACCCGAAAACGGGTGAAGAAATTCCGATTTCTGCCCGTCGTGTAGTGACCTTCCGTGCGGGACAAAAATTCCGTCAACGTGTTGGAAATGAGCAGATCGATTGATCTGCTTTTTTTTTGCCTTTGATTTAGTAGGCGCAGTGTTCATCATCTATCGCACAAGTCATGTTGAAGAATATTCGTTTTAAAATGAGACGATATACTTGAGTTGAGTTGAGTTGAGTTGAGTTGAGTTGAGTTGAGTTGAGTTGAGTTGAGTTGAGTTGTCGTAAAGATTGATTGTGGCTTTCTTTGAGCTAAATCTTCAGTTTTTATTTTTCAATAAGCATGGGTTTAGTATTTTGAATATTAGCTATTTTTTATTAACTAGGGTTTAAAGTTTCAGGCAATAAAAAAGAGAGCCAAAGGGCTCTCTTTTTGTGCTGAATAATCGGTTAGATTATTGAGCTTCAGAAGCAGCAGCAGTAGCTTCAGATGCAGCAGCAGTAGCTTCAGAAGCAGCAGCAGTAGCTTCAGAAGCAGCAGCTTCAACAGCAGCAGCGTCAGACGCAGCAACTACTTCAGAAGCAGCAGCTTCAGATGCAGCAGCAGGAGCAGCTTCTTCAGTTTTTTTAGCACAACCAACGAAAGCTAAAGTAGTAGCAACTGCAGCAGCAATAGCGATTTTTTTGAATAACATGGCATCACTCTCTAAAATATGAGATTAAAAAATAACCTGCGTTAGTCTGTTGTGTGCTTTTATTATGCCTAATTTGAATAGGTATTAAAAATGCATAGAGCAGTCTAACTGGTCTGCGTGTATGCTATCACTGAGTATTTTGAAATGCTACTAGCGACTTTGAAAAAACCGTGAAAAATAGGTGAAAAACGACCATTTTTTAACAGAAAATAACAATTAAGAGAAAGTTTTATATTGGCGAAATAGCAAATAAACTACTAAAAAGAATAGGGTTTTTTAAAATATATTTTTTATAATCAGAAGCTTGAAAATAAGTTTACATGGAAATCCATCAAATGTTTCTTTGTGTAACTAAAGTCAACCAAATAAAAAGGCCATCGTTATAGATGGCCTTTTCAGTCAAACATTCAACTTAGTTGGATGCTTTACGTTTCATTTGATCGAAGAAATCATCATTGGTTTTGGTTTCTTTCATACGATCAAGCAAGAATTCCATCGCTGCAAGTTCGTCTTGTGTATGAAGCAATTTACGTAAAATCCAAACTTTACGTAGGTTATCTTCAGACATCAAACGCTCTTCACGACGTGTACCTGATTTTTTGATGTTCATCGCAGGGAACACGCGTTTTTCAGCAATACGACGGTCTAGGGTAATTTCTTGGTTACCTGTACCTTTGAATTCTTCGTAGATCACTTCATCCATCTTACTGCCAGTTTCAATCAACGCAGTTGAGATAATTGTCAGTGAACCACCTTCTTCGATATTACGTGCTGCACCGAAGAAACGTTTTGGACGTTCTAAAGCATGGGCATCCACACCACCAGTAAGAACTTTACCAGATGAAGGGATTACAGTGTTGTAAGCACGTGCTAAACGAGTAATTGAGTCAAGTAAAATCACTACATCTTTTTTGTGTTCTACAAGACGTTTAGCTTTTTCAATCACCATCTCTGCAACTTGTACGTGACGAGCTGGTGATTCATCGAATGTTGAAGCAACTACTTCACCACGAACAGTACGTTCCATTTCTGTTACTTCTTCAGGACGTTCGTCAATCAGAAGGACAATCAAGAAACATTCAGGATTGTTACGAACAATCGACTGTGCGATGTTTTGTAACAACATGGTTTTACCGGCTTTTGGCGGTGCAACGATAATTGAACGTTGACCTTTACCAATCGGAGCAACCAAGTCAACCACACGCGCAGTTAAGTCTTCTGTTGTACCATTACCTAATTCCATTACCAATTGTTCGGTTGGAAATAAAGGTGTTAAGTTTTCGAAAAGAATCTTATTACGTGAGTTTTCGGGTGTGTCGTAGTTAATTTGATTAACTTTTAATAATGCAAAGTAACGTTCGCCTTCTTTAGGTGGACGAATCGTACCTGTAATAGTGTCACCAGTACGAAGGTTGAAGCGACGGATTTGTGATGGGCTCACATAGATATCGTCAGGGCCGGCTAGGTAAGAACCCGCTGCAGAGCGTAAGAAACCAAAGCCGTCCGACAGAATTTCTAGAACGCCATCACCAAAAATCTCTTCGCCGTTCATTGCGTGGCGCTTTAAGATGGCAAAAATAATATCTTGCTTACGGTTACGAGCCATTCCTTCGAGGCCCATAAACTCGGCAATCTTGATGAGTTCGCCAATCGGTTTTTTCTTGAGTTCGGTTAAGTTCATAGGTGGTCAGATAGAATCTAAAATTCTGAGGTACAGGTTGGAAAAGGGAGCAACAAATGTGCCGCGATCATGCAAGAAACGATAGCAATTGGTTTGCACAAAACAATTCAGAGATCTGATTCGTTATATGAAGAGAGATGTGAAAAACAATTCTGTTGCCGAGCGGCATTTTATGTGTTGTGTTGTAAGAAAATGACAGGATTTGAGATCCTTAATTTCTTGAGTAAACAATATAAGAGAGAACACAGCATTTGTCAATTTATCAACCAAAAAAATACGCTGTGTAAAACAGCGTATTTTCGAGTGTTTTTATCGGAAAAATATTAGATGTTTTCTTCGATGAAAGCTGTCAATTTAGATTTTGGTGCTGCGCCGACTTGGGTTGCTACAACTTCGCCATTTTTAAACATTAATAATGCAGGAATGTTACGGATGTTGTAGTTTACAGCTGTTTGTTCGCAAGAAGTTACGTCTACTTTAACGATTTTAACTTTGCCTTCAAACTCAGTTGAAAGTACTTCAAGTACAGGTGCAATGGCTTTACAAGGAGCACACCAACCTGCCCAAAAATCTACAAGTACAGGAGTATCAGACTCTAGTACATCGGCTTGGAAGTTTTCATCAGTTGTATTTACGATATTGCCAGACATGGATTTTGCTCCGGAATTAATTTTTAAGTTGACTCTATGTTTATAAGTATTACATAGCCAACTATAACAATGTAGGGGGTTATGTAAATTTTCGACCTGAATGGTCAGTTTGTCTAATGGATGATCACGATGCCGATGATCGTGTATGACTATCATTGCTTCAGATAAAAAATCGATAAGTTCCGCCCGAACTACTCATAAATGGCTTTTAAATTGCATGTATGTGAATTAATCTAAGCACAATTCTGAACAGGTTTTTTTGAATAATGTCTGATTTTTTGATTGATGAAGAATTACTTGCTGCTATCGATATGGGATCGAACAGCTTCCACTTGGCTATCGCACGTGTAGACCATGGTGAAGTGAAAAAAGTTGCATCAATGTCAGAAAAAGTACAGCTTGCCGCAGGTCTAGACGAAAATAAAAATTTGACCGAAGCCGCACAGCAACGAGGATTAGCCTGCCTAGCACGTTTTGTAGGGCGTTTAAATCCTGTCCAAGCCAACCGTTTACGTATTGTGGCGACCAATGCCTTGCGCCAAGCAAAAAATGGTCATGAATTTATTCAAAAAGCCGCTGAAATTTTACCGAAACCCATTGAAATCATTGCTGGTCGTGAAGAAGCCCGTCTCATTTATTTGGGAGTTTCACATACCATGGCAAATAGTGGTCGCCGCCTTGTGATTGATATCGGTGGGGGTTCAACAGAGTTGATTATTGGTGAAGAGTTTGAACCTATTCATACAGAATCTGTGCAAATGGGCTGTGTCGCTTTTACCAAAGCGTTTTTTGCTGATGGTGAAATTAACCTGAAAAGTTTTGATAAAGCGGTAAATGCTGCTCGCAAGGAAATCGCAGGCATTGCCAACACTTATAAAGCTGCGGGCTGGGATACTGTTGTCGGTTCAAGTGGCACGATCAAAGCGTGTCGTCAGATTTGTGTCAATATGGGCTGGAGCAACGATCAGGAAGAACTGACACGTGACGGTTTATTTAAACTCAAAGATAAATTGCTTAAATATAAGCATGTCAATGAAATGGAATTTGATGGTCTAAAAGAAGACCGTCGAGCAGTTTTGCCAGCCGGCATTGCCATTTTGTATGCAGTCTTTGATGTGCTGAATATCGATAAATTGGTTTATTCTGATGGCGCGTTACGTGAAGGCGTGATGTACGACCTATTGGGACGTTTCCAACATGAAGATGTTCGTGACCGTTCTGTACATGCGTTGATGGGGCGCTACAACGCAGATATGAAACAAGCTGAACGTGTGGTAAATACCGCTCAACAACTGTTTAATGGTGTGGCGACCGCACTGAATTTGACCAGTGATGACAGTGATTTACTGCGTCGTGCCGCGTATTTGCATGAAATTGGCTTAGCGATCAGTCATAGTGGATACCATCGTCATGGTGCTTATTTACTGCAACATTCGGATATTCCGGGTTTCTCGCAAATTGATCAAAATCATTTGTCGCATTTAGTGGCGCATCATCGTCGTAAGTTACGCAGTGATGCACGTGTCGATGTGATGAAAGTCGGTGGTAACAAACTTGTTTACTTATGTCTATTGCTTCGTTTAGCAGTTTTATTAAATCATAGTCGCAGCGATGAGATGCTTCCTGCCATTGAATTAAGCGTGGACAATGCGCAACAATGGCAACTTAGTGTTTCTGGTGATGCCAAACAGTGGCCTTTGTTGGTTGCAGACTTGCATGATGAGCAGGTGCAATTTAAGCATTGGGATATTGAACTGAATATCCAGTCGGAACAATTTATCAATTAACAGACCAGTTAAGTTAGGGATAATGATCGACCTATGAAAAATAAAGCAGCTCAATCTAAAGCCTGGACTACGGTTCAGATCGCACGTCATCCTGAACGTCCGCAGTTTTTGGATTATGTTGGCGAAATTTTTACAGAGTTCGATGCTTTGCATGGTGACCGCCTATTTGGTGATGACGGCGCGATGATTGGTGGTTTGGCTCGTTTAGATGGTCAGCCTGTGATGATTGTAGGTCAGCACCGTGGTCGTAGTACACGTGAAAAATTACAACATAATTTTGGTATGAGTAACCCCGAAGGTTACCGTAAAGCACAGCGTTTATTGGATATGGCCGAGCGTTTTAATCTGCCAGTCTTTACCTTTATTGATACCATGGGTGCGTACCCAGGTGTGGGTGCAGAAGAACGTGGTCAGGCCGAAGCGATTGCAACCAGCTTAGCTCAGCTTTCTTCACTCAAAGTGCCTGTAGTGGCAACGGTATTGGGTGAAGGTGGTTCGGGTGGTGCGCTCGGTATTGGCGTGGCTGACCGTGTGATTATGCTATCTCACAGTATTTATTCAGTGATTTCACCTGAAGGCTGTGCATCTATTTTGTGGAAAACTGCAGAGAAAGCAGAACAAGCAAGTGAAGCATTGGCATTGACGGCAGATAAATTGCAGAAGATGGGCATTGTGGAATACGTGGTGGACGAAGCGGAAGGCGCACATTTAAACCCTGAAAAAGTCATGCAGGATTTGAAAGTGGTCTTGAAGCAAGCTTTAGAAGAACTGCAACCAATGGATGCAAACGAACGATGCGAAGCGCGTTATCAGCGTTTAATGAAGTTTGGCAGCGACAATTTAGGGCTGACTGCTTAAGTCAAATTCAGGCGCTGCCTGAACAAAGCCGATTTTTAATAGGATGTAGTGGTGGCATGGATTCCATGTTGCTGCTGCATCTTATGTCGTTTTTGTGCCCTGAAAAAATACGGGTGATTTATATTGATCACCAACTACAAGCGTGTAGCCATGCTTGGGGCGAGTTTGTACGTGCTCAGTGTGCAGCGCTGAATCTTCCTTTCATCATACAGAAAGTCCAGGTTGCGCAAGGTAATCTTGAAAACCAAGCCCGCTCAGCCCGCTATCAAGCCTTTGCCCAACATTTACAAGCAGATGAAATATTGGTACTCGCGCATCATCAGCAAGATCAAGCCGAGACACTGATGTTGCGACTACTTTCAGGTGCGGGTGTCCATGGCCTTGCTGCGATGAAAAAATTCGATGTACGTGAAGATTTTACATTATGGCGTCCGCTATTAAATCTTTCACGTGAGCAAATTTGCCAATGGGCAGCAAAGCTGCATGTGCAAAATATTCAAGACCTCACCAATTTTGATACCGACTATGACCGTGCGTGGAGTCGTGAAATTTTGTGGCCACTACTCAGTGAGCGTTTTCCTAAAATGCAGCAAGCCTTGAGTAGAACCAGTTGCTTGATGCAAGATGCTGATGAAATTTTACTTGAGGTGTTGCAACAAGATTTAGCGGCCTGTGGTTCATCGCAAGCGTTATCTTTGGCGGCTTTACAACAGCTCAGTCAGGCACGTCAGCGTCAGTTGTTATCGCACTGGATGAAAGGTGAGGGGCAATATCGTCCAAGTTTTGAAATGGTACAGCGTTTATTTTCAGAAGTGATTGGCTCACGCGAAGACTCGCAAGCGGCATTACACTGGAATGGGTTTTATTATTTGCGCTTTCAACAGCAACTTCATCGGATTGCCAAAGCGGAATATCTGCCAACTGAACCCATTCAAGAGGTTGAGGTTGTAACTTGTGTTGCAGGTCAGTCCCTCAAGTTGCCTGCAGGACATTTTGTGATTCAACCCTCAGAGGTTGGCTTATCACCAGAATTATTGGGGCAGCAACTGCAGATTCGCCCACGCCTTGGCGGTGAAAAAATTCATTTATATGGACGAGTCGGAAGTTGGCCGTTGAAAAAAGCCATTCAGCAGGCGCAAATTTTTCCATGGCAGCGTCATACTATTCAAATATTAAGCCGAGATAATGTTATGCTAGGCGTCTTTACGCCTCAGGGCTTTTGGTTGGCGCAGTCTGAATTTTGTACTCAAGCTGGCTGGCAACCAACATTATCTCTTAACGCTAAATCTGCAATATCGGATCTTCAATCATGAGCGCAATTCTAAATTGTAATATCAGTTTCATTGGTGGCGGCAACATGGCACAGGCTTTAATTGGTGGCCTGATTGCACGTGGTGTCCCGACTACACGTATTACAGTTTCAGATCCCGTAGAAAAAGTACGTGAGCTTTTGGCAGAAAAAGATTTGCATGTGACGGATGATAATGTTGCAGCAATTCGAGATGCTGACATTGTTCTTTTTGCAGTTAAACCTCAGGTGTTGGCAAAAGTTTTGGCACCATTACAAGGTTTGCTAGAAGGGAAGTTGGTGATTTCAATTGTTGCAGGTGCAGAAATTACAACGATTTCAAAATTATTAGGCACAGAGCGTATTGTTCGTGTCATGCCAAATACACCGGCTTTAGTTCAAACCGGTGCGCATGGTTTGTATGCAGGTGAAGCGGTTTCAGCTGAAGATCGTGATCTTGCAAGTCAAGTTTTGGCTTCAACGGGTTTAACACTTTGGGTAAACTCAGAAGCGCAGATTGACGCAGTAACAGCTGTTTCTGGCTCAGGCCCTGCATACTTTTTCTATATGATGGAAAGTATGATCCGTGCAGGTAAAAACATGGGCTTGGATGAAAAAGTGGCTACAGCATTAACCTTGCAAACTGCATTAGGTGCCGCACAAATGGCGATTACCAGTGCCAACAGTCCTGCGGAGTTACGTAAAAATGTCACTTCTCCAAACGGTACAACACAAGCCGCGATTGAAGTATTTGATCGTGCTCAGATTTCACAAAATATTCAGGCTGCTTTAGCCGCAGCGCAAAAGCGTAGCCAAGAGTTGGCACAAGAGTTAAGCGAAAGCACCAAATAATTCGATTTGATTTAGGAAAGTTCAAGTATGGGCTCTGCTCAAATTTTTGGAATCATTATTAACGTTGCAATTTTGCTCGTATTTTTCCGTTTTTTAATGCAGCTTGCTGCCGTGAGTCCATATAACCCTGTGGTTTTGGCAACAGCAAAAGCAACAAAAATTGTCGACATCTTTAGCCGAATTTTCCCAACTTTGGCCAAAGGTCGAGTGAATACCGCAGCATTGGTGTTGGTGGTGATTCTGTATTTGTTAAAAATGTTTGGTTTGATGTATTTGTCAGGCGTGGCGGTGAATAGTCCATTCCATCTGATCATTATGACCTTTGTGACCATGATTCAGGATTTAATCCGTTTCTGTCGTTACTTAATTTTTGCATCGATTATTTTGAGTTGGGTCGTGATGTTTAGTCAGTCACGTTCGCCTTATATTGAAGTGGTTCAAGAATTGGCAGAACCGCTACTTGCGCCATTCCGTCGTATTCTTCCAAATATGGGGATGATTGACTTGTCGCCAATTTTTGCGATTTTGGCATTGTTGGTTGCGGAAACCATTATGAAGCAAGTCGCAATTGCATTATTGACTGGTCTTTAATCTGAGCTAAGACGAGTTGAATAAAAAAGGACGCCGAGGCGTCCTTTTTTGTGGATTTAAATTGAGGTCTAAAACAAGAAATTTCTTATTTAGTAGCAATATCTCACCTCCATCCAACCTTCCTCCTAGAGGGAGAAAGGCGTGAATGAACGTGAATGAATTAGTGTGCTTCGTCCCAGTTATTACCTTGACCGACTTCCACAATCAGTGGAACGGAAATTTTCAACACAGACTGCATGACTTCAGCCAGTTGGGCAGAGAGTTCATCGGCAATTGCAGCATCAACTTCAAACACCAATTCATCGTGTACTTGCAGTAACATTTTGGCTTGATCTTTCGGTAAGATTTTATCGACGGCGATCATGGCCAATTTAATAATATCCGCTGCAGAACCTTGTAGTGGTGCATTGATCGCTGCACGTTCAGCGCCTTGTTTCACCATTTTGTTGCTCGCCATAATGTCCGGTGTATACAGACGACGACCTAAAATGGTTTCCACAAAACCTTGTTCACGTGCGACTTGGCGAGTACGTTCCATATATTCCAAAACACCAGGGTAGCGTTGGAAGTATTTACCAATATAGTTACGCGACTCTTCTCGAGTGAAACCCAGTTGACGGGTCAAACCGAATTCTGACATACCATAGAGCAGACCGAAGTTCACCGCTTTGGCTTGACGACGTTGGTTGCTGGTCACTTCATCGAGTGGAATGCCCAAAACTTCTGCCGCAGTACGTTTATGTACGTCTTGCCCATGATTGAAGGCATCGACCAAGGCATGATCTTGCGAGAAATGCGCCATTAAACGTAATTCGATTTGCGAGTAATCGGCTGCCAATAAAATGCGACCTTCAGGTGCAATAAAGGCTTTACGGATTTGACGTCCAATATCTTCACGGACAGGAATGTTTTGTAAGTTTGGATCGGTAGATGACAAACGACCTGTAGCCGTTAAAGCTTGGTGGTAACTGGTATGCACACGATGTGTGTCATTATTCACTTGCTTTAACAGACCATCGGTATAGGTGCTTTTCAGTTTAGAGAGACCACGATATTCCAAAATTAAATCAGTAATCGGATGATCGATTTTTTCTAACACACTTTCACTGGTACTGTACTGACCTGTAGAAGTTTTCTTACCGCCTTTTAAACCTAATTTATCAAACAGAATCTCGCCGACTTGTTTTGGTGAGCTGACATTGAAGCTTTGACCCGCAAGATCGGTAATTTCTGTTTCTAAATTTTGAATGGTATTGGCAAATTCCACACCGAGTTGGTCGAGGAAGTCCATATCTAGCTCAATGCCGTTTTCTTCCATAGAGGTTAGAACACGGGCAACAGGCATTTCAATATTGTGCAAAATATTGATCAGTTCCGGATGGGCTTGTAACTTTTTATCGAGTACTTCATACAGACGATAGGTCACATGGGCATCTTCTGCGGCATAATGGGCTGCCGTTTCAAGCTCAATTTGGTTAAAGGTCTTTTGTTTTGCACCTTTGCCCGCCACTTGTTCGAACGTCGTAGTGAGATGACTTAAATACAAACGTGCGACGTCATCCATCCCATGACGTGTAGCCACAGAGTTAAGGACATAAGAGGCCAACATGGTATCGAAATACCAACCTGCCAAATGAATGCCATGATTTTCTAAGACATGTGCATCATATTTGAGATGATGACCAATTTTTTGTACGTCATAATCTTCAAGTAAAGGTTTGAGTTGATTCAGGATCGTGTCGCGATCAAGTTGTTTCGGCGCACCTTCATAATCATGCGCAAGCGGCACGTAATAGGCATCATGTGCATCTAAAGCCACCGAGAAACCTACAATCTGCGCCACGCGGTAGTCGAGGCTGGTGGTTTCAGTATCAAAGGCAAAACGCTTTTCAGTACTTAGACGTTTAAATAACACATCCCAATCTTCTTGAGTCAATACCGTGTGATAACGTGCTTCACCAAGTAAGTCATCAACACTGGTTTTGTTCGCTTGATCTTCAACTTCAGGTGCATTGGCTACAGTCGCCGTGGTGTTGATGGCTTTGGCTGCTTGTTTGTAGGTTGCGCCATTGGGGTTGTTCGGATGATCTAAAGACTGCAGTTGGTTACGGAATTCTAGTTCCGTATATAAATCACGCAGTGCTGGAATATTTGGGTCGGCAAGTTTCAAATCTTCGTATTTAAGGCCCATGTCGAGGTCACAAACGATGCTCGCCAGTTGATGGTCAAGAGCAATTCCTTCAACATTGTCTTTAATGTTTTGACCGACTTTACCTTTAATGCTGTCGACATTTTCTAAAATGCCGCCAATCGAGCCGTACTCGGTTAAAAGTTTCGCTGCTGTTTTTGCGCCAACACCGGGTACACCACGGATGCCGTCAGAGGCATCGCCCATCAGCGTGAGGTAGTCAATGATTTGATTCGGCCACACCCCAAATTTTTCAAAAACGCCTTGAACGTCCATCGGTTTGTCTTTGAAGCTGTCTTCTAAAGTGACACGCTCAGTAACGAGCTGCGCCATGTCTTTGTCACCGGTGGAGATCAAAACTTGATGGCCGGCTGCTTCAGCGCGTTTGGCCAAAGTTCCGATAATGTCATCGGCTTCAGCGCCCGGCAACATATGCAGCGGAATTCCAAGAGCACGAATTAATGCATGAAGATATGGAATTTGTTGTGATAATTCTTCAGGCATACTTGGACGGTCACCCTTATAAATCGGGGATAATTCATGACGGAAGGTTGGTTCAGGTGTGTCGAAAATAACGGCCATATGCGTCGGTTGAATACGACGCATTAATTTTTGGATGGCAGAAATGGCACCTCGGATTGCATTGGTATGCAAACCGGTTGAAGTGGTTAATGGTGGCAGTGCATGGTAGGCACGAAATAAAAAGTATGAGCCATCGACCAAGACAAATGGTGGCATTGATAATTTCCTAATCCTAAAAACGGTTTTATTGTACGTGATTTTTTGCCCGTACGCTGAGTCTAGATTGTATATGTAACTTACCGAATCACTGATGAATAGTTTTAATCCATCCGTCGGGCTCATGTATCATCAAAACATTCAGGAAAATGACGAAGCAGGTATGCTGAAACAGAATAATGAAATCAAGATGATTTGGTTGATGTCGCTGATTATGGTGGGGATCGGGGCATGGTACTTAGACCTCCGTATCCTGAGTTATATCAGCGGCATTGGTTTTATGCTCAGTGTGATGAATTATGTCGATGATTTACAGCACGGCGCTGATGCACTGAGCTCATCAAAACAATCATTTCAAGTGGCATCAAAGGTTCCGTTATATATTGCATCGTTATTAACGGTCGTTGGAGTGTTAACAGAACTGGGATACTTGGTTGCGATTGGGATTAGCCTGTGGGTCTATTTTTTTCTGCGTTGGCTGAAACGATTAGAACGTCAACTGCATCTATTGCAAGGACAGGTGCTTCATTCGCAATCCAGCCAAACGGCTACTTCAATATCAGCGTCGACAATAGACCGTCCTGAAAATTTTGATTCTAACGATACACCATCTGTACATCCCGCGACGGCAGTTGGTAAAGCTAGACATCAGGCATCATTCAATTCAATGCCTTCTAATACACCATCCAAGTCTGCGCCAAATCTATCTAGTCAAATTCAGCAATGGCTTTTCCAAGGCAATCCCGTGTTAAAAGTGGCGGTATTGGTCTTGGTGATCGGCGTGGTGCTCTTACTTAGATTTGCCACAGAGCATTGGCAACTAAGCTTGGCCATGAAACTGCTGATCGTGAGTTTGAGCAGTGCAGGTGTTGTCGGACTGGGTTTTTGGCTGCAAACCAAAAATCGCAGTTTTGCCTTGGCTCTAGAAGGTCTAGGTCTTGCAGCGCTGTTTTTGACTTTATTTTTTGCCTATTACAATGCCGTCATTCCGGGCTTTGGCATAGCTTGTCTATTATATGCTGCACTTATGGCATTGACGATTTGGCTCAGTCTGAAACAACAGTCGGTAGAACTGGCAATTATGGCAATGCTGATCGCCTATCTTGCGCCATTTACCTTGCCTGTTCGTGATGCAACTGCAACGGAATTTATTGCCTATTATCTTGTAATTAATCTGGCTGTTGCAGTCATGAGTACTTTAAGACCGTGGAAATATCTAAATCAAATAGCATTTTTGATGACGGTAATCATGGGTGGTGGATATGCTTTTTACCACGGATACACCACCGAACGTCAGATGATGAGCGTGCTGGTTTTAGCCCACGCTGCGATTTTTATCTGGCTAGGTTTTCGTTTTAGCCAGTTATTGGCGAAACAGGATCTTGCGCATTTTCAGCTTAAACCTGCCTTGGATATTGCACTGATTTTTGCTGCACCAGTGCTTGCTTATCTGGCATTGTATTTGATGTATTTTGAGGAAACGGTATGGCAGGCGGGGTATAGCTTGCTATTTGCGGCGCTATTTGCCGCGCTGTATAGCATCAGTAAACGTAGTGCTGTGATCCCACTGATTGCACAAAGTTATTTGAGTTTGACCTTAATTTTCTTGGCATTGATTCCACCAATAGTATTGAAAGAGCAGTGGAGTGTGGTCGGTTGGGCAGTTGAAGGTGCATTGATATTTATATATGCTTTATACAAGCAGTCCAATATCAGCCGTTATTTAGGCATGGCGCTCTTGGTGATGGCGGGTTGTTCAAGTCTGTATTATTTGGTTCAACTGCCACATTTCCCTGCACAGATGTATTGGGGCGTGTGTTTGAGCTATTTGGCGGCCATTATCGTGACGCACGCTGTTCCTGCATTTCATAAACAGCTTTCAAGTTCGAGTATTGCCTTTCAATGTGTGCAAATGCTCTCAGCAACTACTATGTTCATCATGTTGCTCTTAGATCGGCTGCAGAGTAGTCATCAATTGGCTTTGAGTCTATTGATTGTCAGTGTGGCCTATCTGTTGGTGAATGAAGGCTTGTTAAAACGAAAAGCTTCGTGGAGTTGGTCCATCATTAAGTGGACGGGTCTAGTGCCTGTTTATGTGATGGGGCTGTACCAAGTTATTTCAGTGAGTGAGAACGGTCAGTTACTTTGGCATTCAGCGATGGAGCAGATTTATTTTGCATTCGCTGGGCTGAGCTTGACGCTGCTTTGGCTACGACCATTACTCGGTGTGCGTGAAGAAAAAGAATGGGTCAGTCTCGGAATTTTGAGTAGCTTGGCGTGGACCAGTCTGACGCTGATACCCAGTATGCCGTATATCAGTGTGGTAATTTTGCCGCTGATATTTTGTGCATGGTGTTATTGGCAAGCGCAGCAACCGGTCTGGAAAATGTTTTGGCAAGCGCGTAGCAGTTTGTTTTTGGCTTTGAGTTGGATCATTAGTTCGCAATTATTTAGTCAGCAGGCCTTTGTGGGATATATCTTGCCCATATTAAATCCTTTTGATGCTGTGAGTTTGCTGTTGTTAGCGGCTTTTTTATGGATGTTGAATCAACAGTTAAAAGCTGGTTTAGATCGTAGCTTGGCTGCCGTGTTGAGTGTCCTTGGGCTACTTTGGTTAAGTAGCTATGTCGTGCTTCGTGCCTTACATAGGTATCTGGATACGCCTTATAACAGTTTAGACATTTGGAGCGATGAGACCATTCAACTAAGTTTTACCGTGCTGTGGGTGTTATTGGCTTTGGTGAGTATGCGCTTTGCCACTCAGCGCCAATTACGTTCAGTTTGGCTACTTGGTGGCAGTATTTTGGTCTTGGTTACTTTGAAATTGGTCTTGCTGGATTTATCTCATGTCGGCACTCTCATGCGAGTGATTTCATTTATGGCGGCAGGTTTTGCCATGCTTTTGATTGCCTATATTGCACCCATGCCGAATGACAAGGTTGAACCATGATGAAATTCTTAAAGGTACGAGATCACTAAGCTGTACAGGTCGATGGCTATAAAAGTACATGATAAAAAAACCCTGCACATTTGAAGATATGCAGAGCCTTTCATATCAAGTCGATAGACCATTATTTGAGTTGAGGCTCTCGTTGAATCTCTTGCGCATTGGCATATTGATCGACGTTAGCATCGCTTGCTTGTGTAGAAAGCGGGTGGTCAACAAAACCCATTTTCGGGACTGGGATTTCAATTTTATTTTCGACAAAGGCATTACGAATCCGTTCCTGCATTTCATCACGGACTTTCAGGAAATTCTCTCTTTGACACCAAATAGCAAAAAGCAGCTCAATGGAAGATTCACGAAAGGCAGTGACGGTCACGGCAGGTTTAGGATCGGCCAAGACCAATGGATATTTACTAACGGCATCTAATAGAACTTCACGGACTTTGATGATGTCTTCATGAAAGTTAATTGCAAGGGTAATTGGAATACGCCGTATTGGAAACTTAGACAGGTTATGTACAGGTGCCCGAATCAGTTGTTCATTCGGCAAACGGACATAGACATTGTCTTGCGTGAGTAATTTGACCGACAGTAAATCAATCGAGATCACTTCACCTTCAATGGTATGCCCGCGAATCAGTGTCAATTGAATGGTATCACCAACCTCAAAAGACCCTTCACCGATCAAGAACATCCCGCTGATCAGGTTAGATGCGGACGTTTGCGAGGCAAAACCCAGTGCGACCGTTAAAATACCTGCTGCACCCAAGAAGACGCTGAGTTTAAAGCCGGCTTCTTTTAAACTTGCCATCACAAAGATTAAAAAGATGAAATAGAAAATCCCGCGACGCCAAACCAACTGCTGATGGGCATTGAAACGCATACCTACAGTGCGGATAAAGGTGTTTGAGATAAAACGTGCAATCAGAAAGCCGATGACTGCCAGTAAAACAGCCACCAATAATTCTGTCAGCCGATCGGTATTGAGATTGGCGACCATTCCTTTTAGGCTGCTGGTAATTTCTGTCGAAATATTTAAATCTGCCATGGCTCACCGTTAGAAAAATGAATCAAACATATTGAATAGTACATTGGCTGACTCGCGTGGCGGATGCAGATAAGTCACGTCACCGGCTTGTGGCGGTGTACGGTTTTCAATTTTGACCCGCGGCGGTTTGTCATGACCCTCATGCACGACCCGAATTTGTGAAGTCCATAAACGTCCTGTACTTTCACTATAAAATAATGGCAAAGCCGGTACAGGGACATTCATACGGTCAAAGCGAATCTGTTGATTACTCACGTTATGAAACTCAATAGGGGTTACAGCACGAAAAGCACGAGGTTTGAGTTGTTTAAGTTCTGTACGACCATCAACTGCTGTGGCATAGCAAATTTCACCCATTCGATGATTCGGACCAAACCAGGTATCTTTTGGTAGAATAACAGGTATATCAAACAAGGGTTCTCTAAGACCTTCGACAAAGCCAGCAATCCACAGCGGTGTGCTTATATACAGTGTTCCGCGCTGTCCCGCAGGAATATAAATCGGATCGACCGGTTTAATCACCACAGAACGATCGGCCAAACGTGGCATGATTTGAATTTTGTCATGCGTTTGGCGGAACATATAACGTTCCATTTTAATGGGTTGTGGAAAACCAAATTCAGGGTCTTGTATCGGATGCCATTGTTGCTCATAGTCAAACTGAAAGGTCGGGCGATGATATTCCATACGCCACTCTTGCATGCCGCGCGTCACACGAAACAATAAAGACCCAAACTGCCAACTGCGCGGGTGATTCAGTTCAAATTGATATTCCCCCCACCATTTACGTTTTGGGGATTCCTTTTCAGTTAAATCATTTTCTAATGGCAATGCGTATATCCCTTGTCCTGATAAATCCTAAAAACAGACTTCACGCTGTCAGATGCTTAGAGTACACTCAAAACAACTTTTTTCATCATTATAATGCGTGATGCAAGTACTTAAACAATTACAAATACCATATAGTTTTGCCAAACGTCATGGCGTATTGCTTCGATATGAGGGTGATCAAGCTTTTATTGTACGTCGTGACAGCACGCCACTGTTGGCTTTACAGGAAGCACGTCGCTATTTAGGGCATCCTGCACAATATCAATTATGTAGCGAGCAAGAATTTAATCAATTACTCAGTGCAAGCTTTGCCGGAGACACCGGTGAGTCTCAACAAGTGGCAGCGGGTCTGGAAGATCATCCTGATTTACTTAGCCTTGCGGACTCTGTACCAGAAGCTGAAGATTTGATGGATCAGGAGGATGATGCGCCGATTGTACGGTTAATCAATGCCTTATTGTCTGAAGCGATCCGTGTCGGGGCTTCAGATATTCATATCGAATCTTTTGAAAAAAAGCTGTCTGTCCGCTTACGTGTCGATGGTCAGTTACGTGAAATTGTGCAGCCACGTCGTGAACTAGCACCACTGTTGGTGTCACGTATCAAAGTCATGGCCAAACTCGATATTGCAGAAAAGCGAATTCCACAAGATGGTCGTATTTCACTACGTTTGGCGGGCCGAGAAGTTGATGTTCGTGTATCAACCTTACCATCTTCCTATGGTGAACGTGTGGTGATGCGTTTACTCGATAAACAAGCTGGGCGTTTAAACATGACCCATTTGGGCTTGATGCAGCATGACTATGATCGATTGAAACAACTGGTACATCGTCCGCATGGCATTATTTTAGTTACGGGACCAACGGGTTCGGGTAAAACCACAACCTTATATGCGGCATTGTCTGATCTAAATGATGGTTCAAAAAATATTTTGACTGCGGAAGATCCAATTGAGTATCAACTTGAAGGGATCGGGCAGACGCAGGTCAATACCAAAGTGGATATGACCTTTGCTCGTGCATTAAAAGCTATGCTTCGCCAAGACCCAGATGTGGTGATGGTCGGTGAGATTCGTGATTTAGAAACTGCTGAAATTGCAGTACAGGCATCATTAACAGGCCATTTAGTACTTTCAACGCTGCATACCAATACAGCAATCGGTGCAGTGACCCGTCTTAAAGACATGGGGATTGAACCTTTTCTACTTTCAAGCTCACTGATCGGTGTGGTGGCACAGCGTTTGGTTCGAACCTTGTGCCGTCACTGTGCGACTTGGCATGATGCCGATGATTTTGAAAAAGACTTATTTAAGCATCTCGATACATCGACCGAATTAAAATTGCCACAACCTAAAGGCTGTGAACAATGCTCGCATACTGGATTTACAGGGCGTACCGCAATTTATGAAATCGTTCCAATTGATGAGCAAACACGTCGTCTGATTCATGGAAATGCTGCTGAGTTTGAGTTAGAAAATCATGTACGTGCAAATGCGGGTTCAATTCGTGATGATGGATTGCGTAAAGTTTTGGCAGGTAAAACCACGATAGAAGAGGTTTTACGTGTAACCAATGAAGCGTCTGAATAGTCGGTGTGAATTATAAAAAAAGCCCCGAAGCCTGTGCAAGGACTCGGGGCTTTGCTTTAGTTAATCTTTTCAAAATGAATAACAGCATCGTATGCTTTATCTGTCAGAGTGAGGTGAGTTGCATCACTGAGTTTCATTTCAATGCTATTGCTCTCTTTATATTTCAAAACATCATTATTCACTTCGGCCATACTGGATGAAGCACTAGAAGTGCGCTCAGTATTATTTTTATCGAGCCAAAATTCGTCTTTAATTTGGTAGTCATCGCCTTGTTTGCTAATGGAAAGTTTGCGTAGGCTCTCCGTGTCAGGTGTTTGTTTCCATTCCCCTGAAAAATCAGGCGCAGGTGTTTGGCTACATGCGGCTAAGGCCAAGCTTAGAAAAAGCATCGAAAAGTATGTTTTCATTGTAAAGTCCTGAAAATGATTTTAATTTTTTATGGATGTATAGTTAATTATAGTTTGAATATTAGATCTCTTTCATAAATCAAAAAACGATCTTCTTTTTGGTTAATATTTGCACTCCGGATTTCTTAGCATTCGTGCATAATCTGCGGATGAAATACATCGATTCAAACAAGCTTTCTGATCCTCAGTTCAAGCGATACACAGGCATCTCATGGTCAACTTTCTATTTGATGGTTGAGCAATTGAAGAAACATGTCCCTGCCAAAGGCAGACCGCCCAAGTTAAGCCTGGAAGACCAGGTTCTGCTCTGTCTAAGCTATTGGCGGGAATACCGAACCTTATTTCACGTTGCGACGAGCTACGGGGTTTCAGAGCCCACAGCCTCAAGAATTGTCCGTCATGTTGAAGACTGCCTGATTCGGTCCAATCTCTTTAATTTACCCAAAGATTTACCCGAGGGCGAAGGCATCGATTGGAATGTTGTGATCGTGGATGCCACAGAAATTCCAATCCAAAGGCCTAAA